>JAHEJH010000167.1 GCA_024638905.1 Luminiphilus sp. | reverse complement strand
GCCCCTTCTGGCGCAGCCTCTGCTTGACGGCGATCTCCTCCGGGGCGCCGACCTCAAAGACTTCTCGCGCGCCCTCCACCAGCTGTGCAAAACGCTCTGCCGCCTTCTGCTCGGGAATCTCTTTAGGCGCCGCATACTCGGCAATATGTAAACGGCCTTCGTAGACATCAATCGCCGCGGCATACTCGGGGATGTCTGCGTCATACACCCGATAACAGGTAACGTCCTCCCGTCTGAGCCAGGGCGTTAGGCGCTTCAGGTTTTTTCGCAGACGGTTGGCGACCATCTGACCACCCTGAGACAACACCCGGGGCACAGTGGACTGACCTTCAGAGCCACGCTCGGCCTCCTGTTGCAGTGTTCGAAATCGATTCTCGGCGCCGAGCTGAAATTGCAGGCAGTGCAAATCGAGTCGCCCATTATGAAAGCGATGACGTTTGTTGGCGCGCAGACCCACGGCCTTGCCCAGCGACAAATCACTGGTCAGCACCACGGCCAACCAGTTATCGAATTCCTCGCTCATCCGCTCGCCCAAGGCGTTGTAAAGGTGCGGTAGCGCGTCCTTTTGTCCCATGCGCTCTCCCCAAGGTGGGTTGGTGACCAGCACGCCCCTCGAGAGATCGCGGTGCGTAGGCCGGCGCACCATAGCGAGGTCTTTGCAGCGAATACGCACGATATCCTCTAGACCAAGGCGCCCTATATTGTCTTGGCATCGCCGAACCGCCTGCATGTCACCGTCGTACCCTCTAATCTCCAACTGATTCGCCGGCACCGCCACAGCACGCTCTTCTGCGTCTGAGCGAACAGCGCGCCATTGGTCCTCGTCATGACCCACCCAACCATGGAATCCAAAGCGTTGCCGACTCAATCCCGGCGCCCGATCCAGAGCCATCAGTGCGCCTTCCAGCAGGAGCGTGGCTGAACCGCACATCGGATCGAGCAAGGCCTCTCCCCGCTGACTCCTATCGGGCCAACCCGCAGCCCAAAGTGCTGCAGCAGCAATATTTTCCCGCAGCGGCGCGACACCTCCGTCGAGCCTGTAACCTCGACGGTGGAGACTTTCGCCACTGAGATCGATACCGAGAATCAGACGGCCCTTGCTCAAGCGCGCAGAGACCCGGACATCTGGCTGCTTCAAATCGACCGAGGGGCGCCCCAAGCCTTTCTCCCGGAACTGATCGACAATAGCGTCCTTAATGCGTTGCGCGCCGAACTGTGCATTTCGAATGTCTGCGCTACGTCCGGCAAAGTCGACCAACAGAGAGCCGCTGGCTCCGAGATGCGCCGTCCAATCGATACCCCGTGTAGCCTCATACAGCTCGTCGCCAGAGCTTGCCGGCGCTGCACTCAGCTGAAGGATGATGCGATTCGCCATGTGGCTCCAAAGGCAGGCCCGATACCCCAGTCCTATTCCGCCCTCGAAGGACACACCGACGGGCCGCTCGACGATCTGCTGAGCCCCCAAGCCCTCCAGTTCCTGAGCCAGATAGACCCCGACACCCGCGGGACAGGTCGCGAGAAATGAGTGGGTCACGGCGTCTGGCCTCCAGTCTCGATCAAGTAAATATCGCGCAGCAGATCGCGCCACGTGTCGTATTGTGACTCAAGGGTCCCCTCCAACCGAAACACTTGATCCTGTGTTCGAATCACGGTGGGGCGCGCCTCGCCGTTAAAGGCCTCTGCCAGTTCAAACAGTGCCTGTTCCTGAATCCGAAATGACCGATAGGCCGCATACTCCGCCTGCATCCGCGTGAACTCACTGTCACCCGCAGTGCCCGTGCGAGCCGCTGCGCGTCGCTGATAGCGCTCGAGCCACTCGGTCTGCTCCAGCGTGGCCGACCGCCAGAGCCGATAGGTGGGTCCCACACGGTCCACCATGTCAACGTACTGCTCATCAATGGTGTCGCAAAAAAGATACTCCTGATTCCGAATCCGCTCGATACGGGCAAGCATAGGGTCACCTTCGGCCGGAAGCCGAACGACCATCCAATCAGTCTCTGAGCGCTGGATCATTCCTGAAAACGCTTCAGGGGCCAGCGCCTCCGCGTAAGCGATTTCGGCGCCTTGAAGCAACGCGTACTGCTCATCACGATCTTTGTCCTGCCACACCGTGAGCAGACGATTAGCCAAAGCGTTGAAGATACCGTCCAAGCCATCATCCGCCGCAGACTGCTGACGATAAGCCATCGTATATTCAAACCACAGAGCGCCCACCGCATCTTTGACGACGACATCGAGGATCAGATCGCGCCCGTCAGACACCGCAATAGCGGCCCGAATTGACACCGGCGTCAAAGAAGAGGCCGTGGGCACAAGCCTCACAACGCCCCATTGATTGCTGCGGACCAACGTCTCTCTCAACTCGCCCGCCAAAAGTTGCGACTCCAAGCGTCTCACCGCCGCCACCGGCGACCGATCCTCACCAGATACCCCGGGATCAAATAATTCAACGGCGATATCCAGAAGGGGCATCGTCGGAGCCGCTGCGATCATTAGTGGCTCAACGGTATCCCATACCCTGGTCGAGTCTTCCTGCGACTCAGTAGATGCCACGTCACTCGGCGAGCTAGCGCAACTACCCAATGCACAAAAGCTGGCCAGCAGGAGCAGCCGGGGCAAGACTCGCCAGTCATTCATAGGGCGCTGCCTGCTCCGTGGTACAAACCCGGCCGCGCGTGAGCGTCTCCGTGCAACGGTACCCTCTCTCCGTGGGGTCGTAGCGAGAGAAGATCCTGACCACCTCCATATCCCTTGCAACACCGGGTGCGGTCAGCGCGGTCCTCTGCGACAGAGACAAACCATCTGCCGACCGCACAAACCGATGTTTGATCAGCAAGCCATCAGGCAAAGTGACCCGAAAATGCAGTTGGTTTCCATCCCACCAGCACTGCTCAGCACCCAGCAGACTAGGAACCGATTGCGCCCCCGTCAGCTCACAACTCAGGGCAAAACTGTTCTCTCGCTCTATGCGGACGCGCCGAACATCCTGATACACCTCTAGAAGGTCTGGCTCAGTGACCAACTCAGCCATTTTGGCCACCGCTACCAGCGTGTCCAAATCCCCCATCGGCGGGCCCTGGTAGCTCGCTCCGCGCTCCGCCGCTTGACGTCGGCGCCGGAGCTCTCGCTGAACCTCCCGAAAAGAAGCATTGAGTTGGGTTTGCACGCTATCGCTGCGCGCATAATCCACCTCCCAGTGACCCGACAGATCAGGGACCGGACTGTCATGATGGGAAGTCGGCATCGACGTCGGTTCGCCCGCGCAACCAAACAAACAGACAACCAGCGCTCCGAGGGGAAACCCGAGTGCCGCGCCCCCCGATCGGTCTTTCAGAGCCCTCAGCACTCTCGCTGAGCGCTGCCCCAGACGTTAAAGCCCGCAATGCGTGGTGTGCCCGGCAGGTACATCTGATCGAGTGACTGAATACCGAAACCGGCCTTACTGATCCAATTCACAATTGGCCGATTCAGGTTGCAGCCTCCCAATAATCTCCTCCACATGGGATTGATGCGTGCTTGCCATCGGGCGACGGATTCATCAGGCGCCTCGCCGTGCTCGCAAAACACCAGCCTTCCCTCCGGCTTTAAGACGCGACGTATTTCTTCGAGCGCCGCATGTCCATCGGGAATAGTGCAGAGACTGAAGGTCATCAGCACCGTATCGAATGATTCGCTCGGCAGGGGCATATCCTCCGCCGAGCCCTGCACGAATTCGAGCGGCACACCCAATTGCGATGCCCTTTTTTGAGCCATTCCCCAACTGGTGGCACAGGGGTCAATGCCAACCACTGCGTCGACTCGCTGACCATCGTAGTAAGGCAGGTTATGCCCCGCTCCCATGCCAATCTCCAGCACCTTGCCTTGAGCCAGCGGCACCACTTTCTCCCGTTGCTTTAGGATCGGCTTGGTGCCGCAGGCGCAGGTGACGAGTCTCGGCACAATCGTATCGCTATAGAATCCCATCACTGACCTCCGCTCTCTCCTTGCAGTCTACACCGGCCCCGTATCGAATGACTTCTTTTCGCGCTTCATCGCTCGGTCGATTCATTTCACACACTGTCATCGTGCAGACCACCTTGAGCCGCTCGCGCGGCAGCCGCCTGCTCCTCGAGTGCCGCACTGAGCGTTGCCTCCTGCCGAAGCGGATCGGGCGGTCGCTCTGATTCGGGATAGGCTTCTGGATCAATACGGCGCATTTCATTCTCTATCCAGTCTGAGACCTTATCCATTAGGTCAGCGGCACTTTCGCCCGGGGACGGCGCGATCGGCGGGCCAAACGAGACGGCCACAGTTCCGGGTATAAAGGTAAAGCTCTTACGCGGCCAACATCTCGCTGACGCGACCGCAATCGGCACGATGCTCGCGCCGGTCGCGATGGCAAGTCTGGCGGCACCATTCTTGTAAACCCCCTGTGTTCCGCGCTCGGAGCGTGTACCCTCAGGAAACATGATGACCCACTTGCCGCGGTCCATGAGCATTTCGCCCATCGAAGCAACTTTACTCCATGCGTCCCCTCTGGCGCTTCGATCAATATGAATCATATTGAGGCATGCCATCGCCCAGCCGAAAAACGGGATGTAAAGTAATTCGCGTTTGAATACGTAGGCTAAAGGATGGGGCATGCGACTGGCGAAAAAAAACGTTTCCCAGGTCGACTGGTGTTTTGGGCAGAGAATGATGCGCTGGTTATCCTCCGCTGCAGGCAGGCCGCTCTCACCCTCGATAGAGTACTGGATCCCGCCCACCAACCGCACGGCCTCCACCGCACCGCTCAGCCAGGGTCGGGCCAAATACCACCATCTGGCATCGGGCCCCACAAATGGGGCCATGAGGATGATCGCCAGCGCGAAAGGAATGACCGTCACCGCCATCCAGAGAAACACCAGCAATGAACGCAGGATTCCCATCAGTCGATCCTCTGGCGCCGCCTGTTCTCGGACATATCGGAGTCAAATCGGGGGGGGGTTTGCATAAAATCGGGGCACCTCGGACCCTGTGGGAGGGCATTAAACCAGAAACCGCAGGGCATGGTCAGCCCATAGATTGGTGCGGCAGGGCTCCGTCTTTATAATGCTTGCCTCGGAGATCGTCGTATGAAAAAACCGCCGTCCAAGACCGACTTGCGCGAACGCCTACAACGGCAAACCGCGGATTTTCTGTCGTCTGGCGGCAAAGTGAAGGAATTTCAGGCTGGCGACAGCGCTTACGATCGTGACGAGGCCCCACCGCCCGCACCGCTATTTGAAACTCGACGTGCTGAGCGCACACCTCTCACTGAGGTAGTCGCCGCTCTGGACGCACGACGGGAAGCAAAACGAGCCCGGACCAAGGTGGTACGTAGACGCACCCCAAAAAGACGCCGGCAAGTTGTCTACGATGATTTTGGCGAGCCCCTAAGGGTCGTCTGGGTAGAGGAATAGCTCATCATCACCGCCGGTTCCCGCTAATTTCAGAGGAAACTAACGTGAACTGGCTATCGCCGACCGGCGTAATGTAAGCACCTTTCTGTCTCGTGGGCACACATGATCACCCTAACCGAAACGATCGAGGTACCACGATCGGTAGCAAGCTGCTTTCGCTACGTCGCCGATTTCAGAACCACCGTTGAATGGGATGCCACTGCGGTAGAAGCGAGCAAGCTCACCCCGGGGCCGATCGACGAGGGCTCTCGGTTCTCCGTGCGATGCAAGGCGGGTCGCGGACACCTCAACCTGGCCTACGAGATCACTGAGCTCACTCCCTGGCAGTGCCTGATCCTGGAGGGTCGTGGGCGCTGGTTCACCGTTAAAGACGTCATCACGTTTGAATCCCTCGCGGATGACCTCACTCGCATTCACTACGTCGCAGAGTTCACGTTTCGGACCGGATTACAGCGGCTGGCAAACCGCTTGGAACCCGGCTTCAAAAAAATGGGGCGAGCAAGCCTGAAGGGCCTCGCCAGGGCGCTGACGGACGACAATCCCCCGCCCGAGGCCTCACGAGACACGCAAAAAAGAGACCGCAGGCTCACGACTGCGCTGACATGCTTCACTCGCTATGGGTATCGCAGAGGGCAGAGCACTTGGCGGCCCATGACCGCCGATATGACCGGCAAGCATGTTGTCCTGACTGGCGCCAATGCCGGACTGGGGTTCGCGACAGCAGTATCTCTGCTGGAAGCTGGAGCAGCACTCACCGTGGTCATCCGCGACCCCGCCAAAGCAGTAGCCATGCAGCAAGCATTGAAAGCAGAGACTGGCAGAGAGGCAGATCACGTCGAACTCGCCGATTTGAGTTTGCTCGCCGAGGTCTCGGCGCTGTGTGGAAGATTGCATGCACGAGGGCAATCAATTGACGTGC
>JAHEJH010000149.1 GCA_024638905.1 Luminiphilus sp. | reverse complement strand
GTGCGATTCATCGCCCAATCCAGCCCCACTTCACCCGGATGTGTCATGCCATCGGTATCCTGCCCAACAATGATGTGACCCTTCTCTAAACGGAGGAGGCGCTGCGCCTCGACACCAAAGGGCTTGATGTGCCATTGCGCACCCGCCGCTACAACGGCGTCCCACAACGCAGCAGCAAAAAGGCTGGGCACGTGCAGTTCGTAGCCCAGCTCACCCACAAACCCGACTCGCATCAGACGCGCGGGAACGCCAGCCACATCGCCCTCTCTGCAACCGAGATAAGGGAAAGCGTCGGCACTCACATCAATCGAACAGTCCAACGCCTCGAGCACCGCCCGGGAATCAGGCCCTGCGATGTTGATAGCCGAGAAGGCCGCCGTGACATTGGCGATGTCGACGGAAAGTCGCCACTGCGCGTTCCAGCGCAGCATCTCCCGATACACCCGGTCGACACCGCCCGTCGTCGCGGTGACGTAAAAATGATCCTCTGCAAGCCGCGCGGCGACGCCATCGTCGATGACCACTCCTTGCTCACTGACCAATACGGCATAGCGGGTGCGTCCCACGGGCTGCTTCAAGAACCCGTAGGTATAGAAACGATTCATGAACTCCGCTGCGTCGGGACCGCGGAGCTCGATACCACCCAGAGTGCTGACATCGATCACGCCAACGCCCGTCCTCACCGCCATGACCTCCTCGGCCATGCAGCGCAGCTTGTCATCTGGCTCACCATAGAATGCGGGTCGCCCCCAGAGCCCTGCAGGCATCCACTGCGCGCCGGCTGCATCATGCCCGTCAGCGATCGCCGTTCGCCGGTGTGGATGAAACCGTCGGCCGGCTATGTGTCCCAGCGCCTCGGGTTTCACGGGTGGTCGCGCCGTGGTGACACCCGTCTCGCTGACCGTGCGCGCGGTGGCCTGTGCCACCAAACGTGCAGTGGGCAGTGCGGCATGCCGACCTTGGGAGGGACCCATGCCGACTGTCGAGTAGCGTTTCACCAACTGCACATCGCGGTAACCCAACCGGGTCGCGTTCACGATGTCCTTGATCTGCAGGTCCTCGTCGAAATCAACGAATTCCCGGCCCTTTGGGTGAGGAAAGATGGGCCATGGGTGATTCACCTGCGCTTCGCAGTCAACGGACTCGCCTTCTTCGGCAGTCACACCAATGCAACTGAGAGCGGCCCTCGCCGCATTGCGGCCATCTGCCAACACCGCATCAAGTGAATGGATACTGTTCACGCTGCCCGCCAAAATGAGCCCTGCGGGTAGCCCGCTCAAAGTAAACGCCGCGCGTTCGTCGTCGTAGTCGAGTTTTGCCCCCGCCTGACACGCCATTTGATAAGCCGGCATAAAGCCCGCACTCATGGCCAGGACCGCGCAATCAATTTGCGCAAGCAACTCACCCACCTCGCCCTGACTGTCGATGCGATGGATGTCGACACCGCACAGCGACTGACTCTCTGAGTCACGCCGCGCGGTGTACACCGTGGCACCCATGTGGAGCACCATGCCCCGCGCATTCGCTTCTGCAAGTAACGCTGCGTCATCCGGTGCATCGCGGAGATCCACCACTGCCGCCACAGGCAGCCCTGCCTCTGCCGCCGTGAATGCGGTCAGCCAGGCCTGGTCATTCCCTGCAAGCACCACCAACTTGCCCTGCGGCCCTACCGCGTAATGGTTGAGCAGGCGCTCCAGCGCACTACAGAGCACCACGCCAGGCAGGTCGTTATTGCGAAAGACCACGTGTTGCTCACTGCTGCCCGTTGCCAGCACACAACTTTTGGCGCGCACCTTGAATAAGCGATCCCCCTGAATGACCGGCAAATAGTGATCCGTGAACCAGCCGTTACATAGGGCATGGGTAAGCACCTTGATACGGGGGTGCGACGCGACGTTAGCGATGAGCGTCTCCGCCTCGCTTCGCACCGCACTACTATCGATGGCAAAGCGGTGATACGTCAGGGAACCGCCCAACTCGGGCTGTTCATCAATGAGCAAGACCGAAGCACCGCCCTCCGCCGCCTTTAGCGCAGCGCTTAGGCCAGCTGGGCCCGCGCCCACCACCGCCACATCGCAAAACAGATACTGCTTGTCCTGGTAATGAGGGGTCGCTGACAAATTAGCCACGCCGAGCCCCGCCGCTTTACGAATCATTCGCTCCCACCAGTGCCACACGCCGAACGGTCGATAAAAGGCGCGGTAGTAAAAACCTACGGGCAAGAAGCGACCAAACCAGTCGATGATGGCATTACGGTCCGCCATCAAGCTGCCCGATACGTTCTGAGCCGAGGTCTCGGGGTAATCAGTGATGGGCAACTCGTCCGCAAGGCGATTGGGCGCCGCCGGCGTCTGCACCAGCGTGTTCGCGTCATGCCCCGCCATCGTCAGCGGACCCCGTGGTCGATGGTACTTAAAGGACCGGGAGATCACCCACTGGCCACTGGCCACCAGGGCAGAGGCGACGGTATCGCCTTCCAACGCGGGCAATTCGCGCCCGTCAAAACGCGCGCCCACTGGGGCATCCCGCCTGATGCGGCTGCCGTAGGGCCGTGGCAGTCGCTCCGTCACGAATCAGCCTCCACCGGTTCCGTCGCGGGCGAAGCACCCGGATCAAACAGTTCTGCCGGGTCATAGGTACGAATCACTTCATCGGTCTGGTTGTGGCGTTCAACGATGAACCAGTAGCTGCTGGGCGTGTGCATCCACCACTCGCGGACCACACCAATGTGGTTGTCGCCATAAAACACGTAATGCGCCCACTCTTGATCCGTTGCCTCCGTCGGATTGGGCATGGGCTTCACCTGACCGCCATAGGTGAACTCGGCGATATTGCGCGGGCCATTCAAGGGGCAAGTAAGGATCTTCATGCCGCCCCCTAGTGACTCGCCGCCGTCGCGCCCATCTCGTTCACCTGCCGGAAGGCATCGAAACGATCGAGACTAAAGGGCGCAATGAGGTCCGGCACCTTGCCACCGGATGCCACCAGTTCGGCCATGGTGACCCCGCAGATGGGGGTCGCCTTGAAGCCCCAAGTGCCCCACCCCGCATCCAAGTAATAGTTTTCGACTGGGCTCAAACCCATGATCGGACTGTAATCGCTCGTCATGTCGGTGATGCCCGCCCACTGGCGCATCAGGCGCATCTCACTCATGAACGGGAACATCTCTACCGCAGAAGCTATCAAGCCCTCTTTCAGCTCAAGCGTAGAACGCGTGCCATAGAGCGGATAAGGGTCGGACCCACCACCAATCACAATCTCGCCGCGGCTGGTTTGGTGCACATAACAGTGCAGCGCAGAAGAACTCACGTGTGGGTCTAAAAACGGCTTCACGGGCTGCGTCACCATCGCTTGCAGCGGGTACGCCACAATAGGGAGGTGAAATCCGGCCATTCTGGAAACGTCGGCACTGAGGCCCGAAACCGCCTGCACCACGCAGCCGCAAGATACCTTCCCGCGGTTGGTTTGCACCCCGGTGACGCGCCCCGCTTCGATATCGACCCCTGTCACTTCTGTCAGCTGATGCAGCTCTACGCCACGCTGGGTCGCGCCCTTAGCGTAACCCCAGGCGACCGCGTCATGGCGCGCAGTGGCGCCGTCGAGGTGCCAGAGACCCGCAAGTATTGGCAACCCGGCAGGGTCTAAATTGAGCGAGGGCACCAACTCGCCCACTGCCTGGCGATCTATAAGCTCCGTGCGGCCACCAAAATGCTTGTTGACCTCTGCCCGCTGCCGAAACGCCCTGACCGTGGCATCGGTGTGCGCCAGCGTCAGCTGCCCCCGCTGCGAATACATGATGTTGAAATCAAACTCATTCGACAGCCGCTCATAAAGCTTCACAGACTCGGTGTAAAAGCGAACGCCCGCGGAGGTGAGGTAGTTTGAGCGAATCACCGCGGTGTTGCGCGCCGTGTTGCCGCCACCCAAATAGGCTTTCTCCAGCACGGCAATGTTCGTGATGCCGTGATACTTGGCGAGGTAATAAGCAGTCGCCACACCGTGCCCCCCGCCACCGATGATCACCACGTCGTAATGCGACTTGAGATCAGTGGGAGATGGCAGATCGGCGACTTGCTCGAAGGGGAAGTCTTTATTGAGGCCAAATTTTAGGAGTGAAAACGGCATAATCAGGCACCTTGCGCCTTGGATAACACAGCGCAGATCGACACCGGCATCTTTCCAAGCTCAGCAAACCGGCAAACAGCGCTTTTCATTCCGCGGGCCCCGCACCGGAGCGAGATTCTTCAGACGCCTCCACCAGAGTCTTCGCAGCAAAGTTTTTAAGCTGCTGCCAAATCTCAGGCTCGACGGTGAGTCCCTCCTCCAAAGCCTGCTGCTTAGCAGCAAGCAAGTCAGACTCATCGTGACGGGCAAGCAATTTGTACTCGTCCTCAGAACGAACGGTGGGCAACAAGTCGACATGATTCGCCATCAGGATCGTCACTCCATCATTAGGGACATCATCCTCGGGAATGTCAGCGAGCTCGTACACCCTAATGGACGGCACCGCAGAGCCAGCGCGAAAACCGACTACCTGCTCGGTAATAGGCGACTGCGAATGTCGCCAGAATGCGGTCACATTCATCCCCCGACTAGCGAGGCGTGCCAGATACCCCATAATAAGCTGGCGCTGACGGCAATGCCGAATCTTGATGACGGCGAGACCACGAATCCGCGCCTTCGCAAAAGCCAACTCCAGCGCCAGGTTACCGGAGGACAGTACGCTCATGTGTTGCCCGTCCACCACCGCCAGGTCTGCATCCTGATAGATCACGTTGGGTCGGGCTGAGACCGCCGATGCCACCACGCACTCAAGCGCCTCACTGAGCTCTTTCATCCCGTCAAGCCTGTAGCTCTGCATCCAAGCCACCATCGCCGCAGCGTCGTCGGCATGCCCTGGCGCGAACCCCATACCCATAAAAGCCTTTCGACAAACCGACTGTAGCTCATTAAGGGAGATCTTCATTGTGAGGCGGTCATCCGCTCAGCACCGGGCGCCACTGGGAAGCTCCAATCGTCAAACGCCTGCGGGGACACAGAGCTGTCCTCGTAATCGCTCAACAGCGGCGCCCCTTGGAAAAAAGTGACTCGCACCCAGCGGTCGCCTTTAGGATCGAAGCGGTGCGCACCCAGAAACGACAGTTTGGCGCGCAACAAATGCATGGGTTTCATGTCGCGGTGCCACAGATTGGCTCTGATCTCCCCATAAACAGTAGCGGCCATGCTCTGTATGCGACGTATGACTCGCATATGCTCCGGAAACGCCATCAGTAAATCGATGGTTAGCGCCCGTGGCTGTGCCTCCAACAAATCGACAAGATCTCGGTAGACACGCTGTGCGGCGGGGGCGATAGCGAGCGCAAGCTCTTTCTCTTCCCCCAATTCTTCTCCTCGCACACCCAGCCGCGGCTCCTCTTTTTCCGCCGACTGATACCAAAACCAATACCGAGCATCCTCGCACTCGTAATCAGCATAGATCGCCCAATCAAAATGAGTCTCAAGAATCTGTTTGAGCTGGATCAAAGGCATATCGGGCGTCAGATCAAGGTTCTCGTCGGCACCCATCGCGTCATTCAGCGCATCAACTTGCTGAGGATAAAGCTCGATCAGCAGCGTATTGAGCAGTTCCTGAGTCTCGAGTGACAGTTGCGTCTGCGCCCAGTCGAGCAACTGTTGCCAGAGGACTTCATCGAGCGGCACCAGCTCCAACCAAGCTATGACCTGCGTGAGCTCCTCATGCGCTTCGCTATTGCGCTCCCTTTGCGGCGCATCTTCAACATGGGTATCAACTAAGTAAGCGGCTGCTCGGCGACACAGCGCCAGCAACCTGTCCCGATCGTGCTCGGTTGGCGGTTGCGCAACCGATACAGCCAGCGCTCGCTCTCTAACCCAAACCCACTGACTGATGAGTTGGGGGTGATTGATCAGAAAAGGGGCCATGCCCAGCCCAGTGGAATTGCCGATTCCCAGATACCGTCGCGCATCGGGGTGCAATGCCGCCGCGCGGCCCGGGTCTCTCTGTCTCGCGATATATTCGACCTGATCCACTGAAAATTCTCTGAGCATATAGACGGCCGCCATCTGCGCAGAGAAAGGCTGCCAAAAGTCCTGATAACCTTTAATGCGATCGAAATCGGCAATGCCGAACTTACCGTTGCCGTAAACGGCGGTGGTTCGATACAGATACCCAGCTTCTTTCAGATGCTCGATGTCCGGTTGCTGGCCCGACGCCAATGCTGCTGAGACAGTCTCGAAGGCACGCATCGACTTGTTCGCTCGGGATATGACCAATAATCTCGGATGCTGACGACCTGCTTCTTGCAACGGCACGTTAGCGGACAGCGCAGACATCAGGTCAGCATCTACCTCGCCCTCCAACAGGCAAAAGGTGAGATCCCAAGCCTCGGCGATGACCCGATCGGTGCGCTGAGCAT
>JAHEJH010000143.1 GCA_024638905.1 Luminiphilus sp. | reverse complement strand
CCTCAAGTACTACTGGCTCGATCATTTCGAGCTCGACGGTATTCCGCTGGTGATCTCACGCACCGGTTGGTCGAGCGAGTTGGGCTACGAGCTTTATCTACTGGATGGCAGCCAAGGCGACGCGCTTTGGGAGAAGCTGATGGCAGTGGGTGAGCCAATGGGATTGAAGCCGGGTCATACGTCATCGATTCGACGCATTGAGGGCGGCATGCTCTCCTACCACGCGGACATGGATGCCCACACCAACCCCTTTGAGCTCGGCTTGGACAGGCTGGTAGATCTTGAGATGCCCGCAAACTTCATTGGGAAAGCCGCACTCAAACAGGTGCAGCAGCAAGGGATTTCCCGCCAGCAGGTCGGCCTCGAGCTTGACGGTGAACCGCTCCCTGGCCCCAACACGCAGTTCTGGCCCGTTGAGGTAAACGGCGAGGTGATCGGCAAGGTGACCTCGGCAGTGTATTCGCCGCGCCTGAAAAAGAATATTGCGCTGGCCATGGTGCCGATTGGCCATAGCGCTGTTGGCACCACCTGCACCGTCCAACTGACTGGCGAGACGCGGAGCGGAACGATCGTCCCCAAACCGTTCTACGACCCCAAAAAGCAAATCACCGCCGGCTCGACGACAGGAGCGTAATAAACCGCCGCAGGTCAGTCATTAGCGGTTGGCGGTTGGCGGTTGGCGGTTGGCGGTTGGCGAAAGCAAGCTCAGTGACAGCCGGGTGTCTCTTCAATCCCTCAGTGCGGCGGGTCACACAGAGCTCGGCCGATCGAGCCCCGGATATGAGCGCTGAAGGCGTGGCCCTTTAAGACTGAGGGCAACTCGCGTCAGCTCAAATCAGCAACACGCTCACGGAGTACATTCTTTCGGATCTTCCCGGTCGAGGTTTTGGGTAGTTCCTGAAAAACGATGCGCTTTGGTCGCTTGAAGCCTGCCAGTTGGCCTCGCGCATGCTCAATCAGATCATCCTCACTGAGCTCACTGCCCTCTGCCAGCTCAACAAAAGCACAAGGCACTTCGCCCCACTTCTCATCGGGCATCGCCACCACTGCTGCGCAGACCACTGCAGAATGGCTGTAGAGCGCATTCTCGACCTCAATGGATGAGATGTTCTCACCCCCTGAAATAATGATGTCTTTAGAGCGATCCCTGATCTCGATGTAACCATCGGGATGTTGCACTGCCAAATCCCCTGACCAGAACCAGCCGTCTTCGAATGCCTCGCTAGTGGCTTCGGGCTGTTTTAGATAACCCTTCATGACGATATTGCCGCGAAACGCGACTTCCCCCTGAGTCTCACCATCCCAGAGCACGGGGGTGCGGGTGTCCGGGTCTAGCACCAGCACATCCTCCTGCAGTTCATAGGCCACACCCTGTCGGGCTTTCAGCTTGGCCTGCTCTTCATCACTGAGCGTCGACCAAGTCGCCCGCTCTGCACAGACTACAGCTGGGCCATAGACTTCGGTCAGCCCGTAGACATGGGTAATGGAGATCCCCATTTGCTCCATCGCCTGAATAGTCTGGGGCGGTGGTGGTGCAGCCGCCGTCATCATTCGCACTGACTGCGAGAACGGTTGCCGCTCGGCGTCACCCGCACCGGCAATCATCGACATAATGATGGGCGCGCCACAGAGATGCGTCACACCATGCTGCGCGAAAGCGTCATAAATGCCTTCAGCCGAGGGGCTACGCAAAAACACATGGGTGCCCGCCAGCATCGTGATCGTCCATGGGAAGCACCAGCCGTTGCAATGAAAGAGCGGCAGCGTCCACAAATAAACAGGATGGTGAGGCATCTCCCAGGTCACCACATTGTTGACCGCATTGGTCCAGGCGCCGCGATGGGAATACACCACGCCCTTGGGCTGCCCTGTCGTGCCAGAGGTATAGTTCAGGGCCAGCGCGTCCCACTCATCCTCCGGTGGGGTGTAAGGAAAATCGGGCGAGCCCTCTGCCAACAAAGCTTCATAGGTCAGCTCACCAATACAGTCGCCGTCCGGCCCCTCTGTATCTTCGATATCAACGATGAGCAAATCGCGCCCGGAGTGGCTCACCGCTTCTCTCGCCAAGGCGGAGAACTCGGTATCAACGAGCAATACCTTGGCCTCGCCGTGCTCGAGAATAAAACCCAGGGTGGCAGCATCGAGCCTGACGTTGTTGGCATTCAGCACGGCGCCCAACATAGGAATCGCCAGTGCGCATTCCAAGGCTTCCGGGATATTGGGCGCGATAAGCGCCACGGTGTCACCTTTGCCAACGCCACGCTTGGAGAGCGCGGACGCCAAACGCTTACACCGTTCTGCGACCTCTCCCCAGTTACGGCGAATACGGCCGTGAATCTGAGCAGGCAGATCGGGATAGACCCGCTCGGTGCGCTTCAGTACCGAGACCGGGGTCAGCGGCGCAAAGTTCGCCTGGTTTTTATCGAGCTCGGGCCCGGAATAAAGGCTCATGTCGGGCGGCACTCCCTGAGTCAGTGACCTGTGAGGCGGTCACGGTATCACGCAGACGCACCAGTGAGTGCGCTTGTGAAATCAGGCAGAGAAGGCCTTGGCACAGGCCGGCCGGGCCATAAGGCGGTCCGCATAGGCGCTGAGATTGGGAAACACCTCATCCGTTACGATTCCCAGACGCTTAGACATGATGCAGGCATGGCCCAACATGGTGTCGGCGGCAGAGAAGTCCCCGATCAGATACTCACGGCCCTCCATAGCCGCCTCTACAGGCTCCCAGGCCTTTGCCAGCAATCTCTGGGCTTGCCCGCGAACCGTCTCGTCCTGACGCTCGGGCGGGAGCAGTATGGTGTGCACAACAATGGTATTCACGGGCGGCATTACCATCCCCTCACAGTAGTGGAACCACTGCAGATACTCAGGGAAGCGCGGGTCATCGGAGGCGGGCTTCAGGCCGCCGTTTTTATGACACTCCAGAATGTACTCGGCGATCGCCCCCGACTCGTAAATCGACACGTCACCGTCATCGAGCACCGGGATGCGGCCCAGCGGATGACGTGCGCGATGCTCGTCAGATTTCAGATCCTTGGGGTGGAAGTCCATGCGATTCAGTTCGTACTCGAGCCCAAGCTCTTCGAGTAACCACAGGGTGCGACTGGCGCGGCTATTGGGGGCAAAGTGAAGTGTCAACATGGTAGGGGTTCCTCAAAACCTGAGCGGTTCGGCAAGGCCGGCCGGACCGCATGAAAGACAATCGATCATGATGATTCTTACTATACGGCGCACACAGGCTATTGGCATAGCCTCTGCCGATAATTAAGCCGAGGGGTCGTTCTCTGAGAGAGGGGTGTCAGAGAACGGGAGTCGCTCCGAAAGATGGTCTCCATCGTCTATCAGCCTCACCCCCAAACCAATCAGTCTCACGGGCTTGGTCTTGCGCTCCCAGCCCTCTACCAGCAAGTCCTGATAGTCGGCCTCAACCGCCTTCGTGCCCACCCGCTCCACTGTGGTCGTGGTGAAATCGTTGAACTTCAGTTTGACGAAAGCCTTGTCGATAGCGTGCCAGGCTTTGGCTGCCTCAATACGCTCCATCAGGTTGATATAGAGCCTCTCAATGATCGGCGCCCACTCTGCCGGGCCGCTGACGTCCTCGGCAAAGGTTCGCTCGACACTCACAGACTTGCGTACCCTGCTGGGTTGGACGGGCCGCTCATCGCGGCCCCGTGAGCGTTCATGGAGCACCACGCCAAACTTGCCGAAGCGACGCCGCAGATCATGCAAAGACCATTCACGCACGTCGGCACAGGTTCTCAGCCCGTAACGATGCATTTTGTTTGCCGTCACCGCACCCACCCCCGGAATCTTCTTCACTGACAGCGCGGCGACGAAGGCATCCACTTCATCAGGCGGCACGACCGTCAGGCCGTCGGGCTTTTTCCAATCCGAGGCGACCTTGGCAATAAACTTATTGACCGATACGCCGGCCGACACCGTGATGTCGAGCTCTTCCCGGACCTGTTGTCGAATGGCCTTGGCGATCCGGGTGGCTGTCAGTTCCTCATCGGATATCTCGCTGACATCGAGGTACGCCTCGTCCAAGGACAGCGGCTCAATGATCTCGGTGAAGTTGATGAAAATGCTCCGCATCACTTTGGAGGCCTCACGGTACTTATGCATCTGGGGCGGTACGACAGTCAGCTGCGGGCACAGCCGCATCGCCTGCGCCGTGGGCATGGCGGAACGGACCCCATAGGCGCGCGCATCGTAATTGCAGGTCGTCAGCACGCCACGCCGCTCGGCGCTGCCCCCCACCGCCATGGGGATTCCGCGTAGCTCGGGGTGGTCGCGCATCTCGATCGCGGCATAGAAACAATCGGCGTCGATGTGAATGATCTTGCGCTGCATGGGTTGAGGTTACACCGAAAATCGCAAGCTTTACCCCGGCTGCGAATTCACTCAGGCTTGATGGCATCAAGACCGGTCTGAGCTACCTTAACCTTGGGCGCGGCCGGTGATTCACAACCCTCTTCAGGACCCTGCCATGACCCGCATCGCACCGCCTTCACCCGAATCGCTCAAGCAGTGCGAAGCTCAGCTTGCGCAAGCTGAGACCAACATGGGTTATCGGCCCAACGACGTCTTGAGTTTGTGCCACTGGCCTGAGCTACTGCAGAGTCTGGGTGGCTTGGTGCATACGGTGCTGCAGACGGGGGAAGTTGACCCCACCCTGAAACGACTGATCGGCATCATCAGCAGTCGCACCCAGGGATGCACCTACTGCACCGCCCACTCAAGTTATGGCGCGAGTCAGTTGGGTGTCGATGCAGAGAAAATCGCGGCGGTGTTTGAGTTCGAGACCTCGCCCCTGTTTACCGATGCGGAGCGCGCGGTGCTGCGCGTTGCCTGGCACGGCGCACTGCAGCCCAATGCAGTCACGGATGAGGACATTGAGGCATTAAAGGCACACTTTTCAGATCGCGAGATTGTGGAGATCGTAGCCGTGTTGTCGCTCTACGGCTTTTTGAATCGTTGGAACGGCACCCTGAACACTGAGTTAGAGGCACCGCCCGCTGCCTTTACGGCCTCTCTGCCAGCGTGAACCCGTGTGGCTCACCTGGTCACTATCCGCTAGCTATCCTCGGCCGCCTGCACCTTGTCAAAGTGCGCCTCTAGGATCTCACTGCCTAGTGTTGAGCCGTCGTTGTTGCCCAGCTTGATCGCAGGCCAGGCCCCGGTGGCAAACATAAACAGTACCGTCGTGCCTTCAGGGCCCGCGACCAAAGGCCCGTACCCCCGGTTCGCCAAGCCAATGCGGATATCACCGGCGTGATGCCAGGTCGCACCGACCCGCTGTGACCCTTCCAGAATAATTTCGGTGTAGTCGCAGTCGTGGGTGTGAGCCTCAATCGTGCAACCCGGCGGATAGAACACTTTAAAAACGGTGGGAGACTCCGCCCGGGTCGGATCGCCAACGCGGTACATCGACGAAATCACCCCGGTGGGAAGCTCTATCTTGTCGAGGTCCTCCCAGTTGAGCGCGTAGTGTCCCTTGCGCTCGAGCGCGTCCTTGATTTCCTGATCTGTCGCCTGTCCCACAATCACTCCCTACTGGCGTGCGCTGGCGAATAAACACAGCTGCTGGAGCGCAACTGTTGCGGCCGCGAGTGAGGTAATCGCACCCACATCGTATTGCGGCGCCACCTCAACCACATCCATGCCCACCAGATTAATACCCTTTAAGTGCTGCAGGATCTGCATGGCCTGATGAGTCGACAAACCACCGACCACGGGTGTGCCGGTACCCGGGGCAAAACTGGGGTCTAGACAGTCGATATCAAAGGTCAGATAGCAGGGTCGATCACCCACAATACCCTTCACCTGCGCCGCCAGATCGGCGGGCTTCATATCGTGCACGGCAGGGGCATCAAAAATGTGAAAGCCATGGTCGCTGTCGTTGTGGGTGCGCAGACCGATCTGTGCAGAGTGCGCAGGAGAAATAAGCCCCTGCTGTGCGGCGTGGTAGAACATGGTGCCATGATCAATCCGCTGGCTGTCTTCTGCCCACGTATCGGAGTGGGCATCGAAATGGATCAGTGACAGCTCGCCATGTTTCTCGGCGTGCGCCCTGAGCAGGGGGTAGGACACGAAGTGATCGCCCCCGATGGATAACAGCGCGGTATCGGTGGCGAGAATCTGGCGGGCACATTCGTAAATCTCGTCCGGCACCCCGGCGGGGTGACCCGCATCAAAATCACAGTCGCCGTAATCGACAATCGCCAGTGTTTCGAGCGGCGAAAAGCCCCAACCCACTGCTTGGCGCTCCCAGGCGAGGCTCGCCGAAGCCTCGCGCACCCCACGCGGGCCAAATCGGCTGCCCGGACGGGCAGTTGTGGCTAAGTCGAAGGGAATACCCAGCACGGCGACATCGGCGTCGGCCAAATCGCGGGTATACCGGCGGCGCATAAAACTTAAGATGCCGCCGTAGGTGGCCTCCTCGGTCACACCTT
>JAHEJH010000142.1 GCA_024638905.1 Luminiphilus sp. | reverse complement strand
ACGTTAGCGGACAGCGCAGACATCAGATCAGCGTCAACCTCGCCCTCCAACAGACAAAAAGTGAGATCCCAGGCCTCGGCGATCACCCGATCAGTGCGCTGAGCATCTTCTAGATGCCGAGAGAAAACCACCACATGGTAGCGGTACGCGGGTGTCTGCAGGCAATAGATCGCGAAACCATGACCGTTCTCGTCCAGCTCAAATTGTGTGCGAGACACCTGCCATTGTTGCTCGTACATCACGCGCGTGAGCCGTCGTGCAAAGCTCAGTCGTGTCGGTGAAAACGACCCCAGCCGCTCAAGATCCATAACAGTCGCAGGTGATCGGAGCGACAGCGTGGCGTCTTCAACAGTTGGGGTCAGCTGAGTCATGGCTCGGCGCCGCTTTCCAACAATCCGTATGGTGACTGCGCGACCCGGGTGAGCAAGTCGACCCAGTTGCCACCCATGATCAAACCGAGCTCTTCCTCAGAAAAACCTTTGGCACGGAGCGCACTCACGATACCCGGAAAATCCCGATTATCCGCAAACCAACTCAGGGGTTCGGGCCAGCCTGCGTCACTTGCAGAGCCTTCGCCGTAATCCATGACCTTCGACCAGCGGCCGACGCGCATCCACTCCAGCACCGACTGCGGCTGGGCCTGACATAAATCCGAACCAAAGCCGATGCGATTGACACCCATGCGCTCAGCCGTCCAGGCGACCATGTCAGCGAAGCTCTCCAGCGTGCACTGCGGGCCGTCCTTGAGGTGGAAGGGATAGAGCGAGAAGCCCAACAAGCCCTCATTCGCTGCGACCGCATCCAGCACCTTGTCGGACTTATTGCGGAGCGCCGGATGAAAGTGGCTGGGGTTCGCGTGGGAAATGATGACCGGCTGCTCAGAGTAGTCGATCGCCTCCAACGTCGAACGCTCAGCGCTGTGCGACATATCCACCACCATGCCAACCCGGTTCATCTCGCGGATGACCTGCTGCCCAAATCGGGTCAGCCCGCTGTCTTCTTCCTCATAGCAACCGCAGGCCAGCAGGCTCTGATTGTTGTAAGTGAGCTGCATGATCATGAGACCAAGCCGCCGCATCACCTCAACCAGACGGATCTCGTCTTCGATGGGTGAGCAGTTCTGCGCACCGAAAATAATGCCGACGCGCCCTTCTGCCTTGGCGTGATCAATATCCGCAGGCTCATAGACCGGCCGAATCAGATCGGGGTAGGCCTCAAAGCGCTGATTCCACTCACCGAAGCGCGTCAGCGTCTCGCGGGTATTCTCGTGGTAGGCAATCGTGACGTGCACCGCATTCAGGCCGCCTTCTTTCATTTGCTCGAAGATCTCGCGCGACCACGCCGAGTACTGCAGGCCGTCGATGACTGTCCAGTCTGGATTCACAATCGCTCCGGCGTCAGGCCTGAAGGTAAACCGTTTTGACGGTGGTGTAGAACTCACGCGCGTATTGACCCTGCTCACGCGGGCCAAAGCTGGAGTCCTTTCGCCCGCCAAAGGGAACATGATAGTCGGTTCCCGCTGTCGGCAGATTCACCATCACACAGCCACTCACGGCGCGCTTTTTGAAATCAGACGCCGTCGCCAGCGACTGCGTCACGATGCCGGCAGTCAGACCAAAATTCGTATCGTTGAGTATCGACAGCGCGTGCTCGTAGTCCTTAGCGCGGATTACGCAGGCGATCGGCGCAAACAATTCCTCGCGATTAATGACCATATCGTTATCCGTATCGATGAATAACGCAGGTGACATGTAATAGCCGGGCGTGGGCATCTCCAATGCCTCGCCACCACAGAGCAGTGTTGCCCCGTCCTTTTGGCCTCGCTCAATCCAAGCAAGGTTCTCTGCAAGCTGCACCTCCGAGGCAACCGGGCCCATATCGACCCCCTCTTCCAGTGCGTGCCCGACCGTCACGGCAGCCAACTTGGCCTGCAATTTTTCGACAAAAGCATCGTGCACACTTTCATCTACAATCAGACGCGATGACGCCGTGCACTTTTGGCCAGTGCCACTGTAAGCACCGACAAACGCAGCGTTTACCGCCACATCCAGATCAGCATCGGCAGCCACGATTAACGCGTTTTTAGAGCCCATTTCGAGCTGACACTTGACCAGATTTGCAGCGGTCGCAGCTGCGACTTGCTTGCCGACCGGCAGCGAGCCCGTGAATGACACAGCATGAATTTGGTCGCTGTGAATGATTTGATCACCCACCGCGCCGCCACTGCCCATCAGGAGATTGAAGGTGCCATCGGGCAGACCTTGCCTGGAGATAATCTCGGTCAGCGCCCAAGCACTCGCAGGCACGAGGTTCGCGGGCTTAAAGATCACGGCGTTACCAAAAGCCAGCGCCGGCGCGATCTTCCACACCGCAGTCGCCATGGGAAAGTTCCAAGGGCTGATAATCGCCACAACACCCACAGGCTCGCGACGTGTCTCAATCTCTACGCCCGGGCGCACCGAATCGGCCCGGTCATCGATCTGGCGATGCACCTCGGCGGCAAAGTAATGGAAGAATTGTCCAGATCGGTAGACTTCACCGACACCCTCCGCGCGGGTTTTGCCCTCTTCGCGGGCCAGCAATTCGCCGAGCTCGCCGCTACGCTCGATCAACTCGGTGCCAATCGCCATCAGTACCTGATAGCGGGCCTCCATTGGTGACACGCCCCACTCGGCGACAGCACGATTCGCTGCCTCGAGCGCCATATCAACTTGGCCGGCATTGGCTTGCGCATACTCACCAATGACATCGTTGACGTCAGAGGGGTTTCTGTTGGTTACCGTATCGCTAGTGTTGATCCATTTGCCGTCGATGAACAGGCCGTGTTGATCCGCCATAAGAGGCGCTCCTGAGTGCTGAATAATAATGGGGTGCTGGGGCCTCGAACCCGCCGACGATGCTACTCCTAGCGCCCCACAATTGGTATCACCCAAGCTACTCCGGTGGGGTTATAAAACGGGCATAACACCTGTCGAATGACAGGCGCCAGTGAAGCAGGCAGACCAAGCCTGAGAAGGCTTTGCAGTGAGGAGACAAACCGCCGAGACGACGCGTTGTTGCACTACTGTCGCAGGTGCGCCTCCAACCGAAGTCCTGCGGGGGAATGGAAGATCAAACTCGCCCGGGATTGAATCAAACTTCCGTTGATGGTCGACGCAGAGTGATCGACACCATGAGCACTCAGATGCGCAGCGAATGCCTCAATGTCTTCCACCTGCCAATTGAGGTGTGTAACGCCTCGCGCTCCCGGCCGAGCCCGTGGGTAAAGATCCGCACCATCAGTCCCCTGATAGGTCACCAGCTCCACCTCGCCCAGGGGCTGACCCGGTTCCGCCCAAATACTCACCTCTAGCGCACAACCTGCGGGCAACCCAATCATCTGCTCGATGTCGGGTCCCCCAAGAATGTTGTCGTGGGAGAGCTTGAGTCCGATCACCTGCTCATAAAAACGTTTTTCCTCCTTGGGCTCCCGCACGATACAGACAAGCGGGCCAACGCCAGAAAATCCTGTGGGCGGGATCGGCGTGTCGCTACCGATGACCTGCAGGAGCACGATATTGATGTCATCGTGGCCCGCCAAGTGGATTTCTCGGAAGTGCACCCCGTCGGGTGAAACGGCCTCGCTGTAGTGCTCATTGCGGAAAACCACCCCTTGATCGACCAACTGGGCCATTCGAGCTGGCAGATCATCGACATAGATATCGAGGTTTTTAGGGCAGAGGTCAAAAACCATAGCGTTTCCCCGAACTGATTCAGCCGGGGCCGCCCACTCCACTATATGCATGCCGCCATGCGCAGTTGCCGATGAGCGCACCATGGCCTGCCGCGCTACGTGTTGATCAGGCAATCCCCAGTGCTGTCGCAGACCAGGATCGTCCCCCTCTGCTCGCGCCACACACTCAAATCCCAGGCGCGCCACCCAGAAATCCAGTGCGGCCTCGAGATCTTTGGTGCCGATGCTGACCCAATGCCATGCACTAGCCATCGCTCGCTCCGAGTTCTGCTGGGTACCGCTCATCCACCTCGGCCAACAAGTCATCCACCAACATACCCAAGTAGTAGTCGTTGGATTGGGCTTTGCCCTCATTCAGATAAGCCCGCAGATCCTGAGGCGGAATGGCCGGCCCACAAGCCTCAAAATCTCCTCGTAGACTGTGTCGCGGGAGCGCAACCAGGGCGGCGAGACGCCGGTAACGCGCTGCCCGCTGCCACAACCCATAGGTTTTGCAGATATCGGGCTCAATGGTGCGGCCGATGGAGTACAAGTAGCCGATCACGAACAGCGACTGAGGATAATCGGCTTCTAGCGCCTTCAACCGGTAAGGCATCGCCTCTTCGCCCCGACCCGAATAGCCGTACGCTCGTCCAAGCTGATAGTTGAGCCTGGGGTTATCGGGGTCGGCGGCGACCGCTTGCTGACAGGCCGCAATCGCCGCGGGCTTATCCATGGCACTGCTACTCACCGCAGGTGCCACATGGCCCGGATCGCGACCGTGAGACGCCAAGCGATCACACTCAGTGATCTCCTGCGAGAATCGACTGAAGTCATAATCTTCGAATTCAACCGCGAATGCGGTCATGGGACCGAACGCTACCAACCACGCCAGCAGACATAGCATCCTCATCTATCCACCCTCGTCTATTCGTCATTATTCTGTTGGTCAGCCTGCGCTAGCCGCGATATTTTTTCAATCGAGCTGCGCTGATCTGCTCATTGGCGCCGTGATAACCTGCAACTGTTAAAGCGGGCGAGATGGCCCGATTAGAGTCGGGCGGCCGAAAAACGCTGAGAGGTGCGGGTGTATGAACGATGCTTTGGTTTTGGCGAACGCCGAGGACGGCATTCTGTGGCTAACGCTGAATCAGCCAGCACGTCGCAATCCCCTCTCCAGCGACATGATCGCCGCGCTCTCAGATGCCATTGCCTCCGGTAATGCTGACCCGAGCACCCGGGTCATCGTCATCAAGGCCGCCGGCCCCGCTTTTAGCGCGGGACATGACCTGCGGGAAACGCGGCGCCGCGACGACGAGGGTCAGAGCGACTGGCAGGCGCGAGTTGATCAGTTATTGCAGGATTGCGCCGCGATGATGACGAGCATCCTGCACACCCCCAAACCCATCATTGCCTGCGTTCAGGGGATCGCCAGCGCCGCCGGCTGCCAACTGGTTTCTGCCTGCGATCTGGCCATTGCCTCAGAGGATGCCACCTTCTGCACACCCGGGGTCAACATTGGCACGTTCTGCACCACGCCATTGGTCGGTATTGGTCGGAATCTCTCACGCAAGCACGCACTGGAAATGGCACTGACTGGTGATCAGTTCGATGCCGCCACTGCAGAGCGCTTTGGGCTCATCAACCGGTCGGTCCCCGCGACCGAACTGGAACAGGCAACCCGGGAGTTAGCGGGCAAGATAGCGTCTCGCTCAGCCGAGAGTATTGCTCGCGGAAAATCAGCCTTCTATCGGCAGGTGGAAATGCCCCTCGATAAAGCGTTCGAGCTGGCCAATCAAGTGATGCGCGACAATCTTACGTCCGACGGAGACGCGCAAGAAGGTATCGGCGCCTTTCTGGAAAAACGTGACCCCGAGTGGGGTTAGTCATCCATGCGTCTTGAGTCTGATGAGGCCATTGCCCAACTGCTCGCGCAGGTAAAACGGATCGCTCTGGTAGGCGCCAGTGCCAAGCCCGAGCGACCCAGCCACCGGGTGATGAAATTTCTGCTTGATGAGGGCTATGAGGTCATTCCCATCAACCCCGGCTTGGCGGGGAAAAGACTGCTCGGGCAAACGGTGTACGCCTCTCTGGCAGACCTCCCGACAAGCGTCGACATGGCAGATATTTTCCGCGACGCTGCATCACTACCCGAGGTCACGCAGGATGTCGTGGCTGCCGGGATACCTGCGATGTGGACACAACTGGGGGTCGTGCACAGTGAGGCCGAGCGCACGGCGACAGCGGCGGGCTTACAGACTGTGATGGACCGTTGCCCGGCGATAGAAATACCGCGACTGCGCGACGCAGGATTGCTTCCCGCCGGCGGGCTACAGTGACCGGCCTCCTGTCTCCTCCAACTGGGACAGTGACCAGAGCGTGAGGCCAGCGGCCAATAAAATGTAGAGCGACACGAAAAAGATACCCCACTCAGTCCACAATAAGACAGCTATCGTGGGCGCCAAGGCACCACCCAAAATCGCCCCAATCTGATACCCCAGCGAGGCACCCGAATAGCGCACCTCTGTCGAAAAAAGCTCGGTGAAATAAGCGGCTTGGGGGCCATACTGCATGGCCAGAAAGATCATGCCGACAGTCACAGCCAGTGTGATCATAAAAGGACTACCGGTATCGATCAGCGGGAACAGTGCAAAACCCCAGACGCCCGTCAAAATGGCGCCCCAGCGATAAATCTGCTTCCGTCCCACCCGATCTGACATGCCTGAAAAGTAAAACAGCGCGGGGATCATCGCCG
>JAHEJH010000141.1 GCA_024638905.1 Luminiphilus sp. | reverse complement strand
GGGCTCACAGCTGATTACTCGACCAACCACCCGGCCGTTTTACACGCTGGATATCAGCGGTGAAGAGGCGGTAGTGCAGTACAACGAACCCTCACTGCAAAAGCGGATGATTGAGCTGCATATGGGGCATGGGCCGACCGCTTACAAGACCTATCAGCAAGTGTTCGCGGCGGGGATGCTTTTTATTATTCTGACAGGATTGTGGCTGGGCCTGTCTTCTGCCCGGCTCCGCTTTTCTACCGCGATGATCTCGGGCGCCGGAGTGATTTTGTTCCTGTGGCTGGCGCTTTCATAGTTGAGCATCCATAAACGTATATCCATAAAAAAGCCGGGCAGTGCCCGGCTTTTTTAATCGGTTAGCGACTTAGAAGTCCCACTGGAACTCCACACCCGCCGTGCGGTAGGTGCCTGGCGTCACAAATGCGCCGCCAAATTCTGGCGCCATGATCACTTCCCCTACGTATTCTTCGTCGAACAAGTTACGAGCAAAAGCGGTCACTTTCCAACGCTCACCGCCTATACCAACTCTAAGATTCGTGATGCCGTAGGCGTCAACCTTCGTCTTGGAATAGCTGGTGGCCAAACCTCCGAACAATACGGCAGGTACTTCGTATGGAAGCCCTTCAAAGTCATACGACTTGGGTACATCAAGATCACTGCCCTGAACGACGTGGTAGAAAACGTCCCCTTGATAGGCATACTCGATGCGAGCCATCACATTCAGATCGCCGAAGTTCTGATCCCAGGTTAGCGCCAAGTTCGCGGTAAATTCGGGCGCATTGGGGACATCGTTGCCCGCAACGTAGGGGCGAACTGTCATGGCGTCGATCTCTCCATCGATTGTGCTGTAGCCGGCATCCAAGCGAAGGCCATCGGTCATTTGCCATGAAGCGCCAACCTCAAAGCCCTGAATCGTGACT
The DNA here is from genome assembly GCA_024638905.1 of Luminiphilus sp. Classification (GTDB taxonomy): domain Bacteria; phylum Pseudomonadota; class Gammaproteobacteria; order Pseudomonadales; family Halieaceae; genus Luminiphilus. Next base: position 5,552 of record JAHEJH010000141.1, on the reverse strand, counting down.
TCGTCGATGCCTTCAACAGTTCTTAATAGACCGAAAGGCCCGACGTAGAATTCAAAGAACTGCATGTCATCGACTTCGGTGTGGTAGGCAGCGGCGTTCAACTGCAAGTTGCCGTCCAGCAGTGTAGAGCGGAAACCCACCTCGAAGGAGCTGGAGGTCTCCTCCTCGTAGATCTCGGGCGGTGCCACCGGCAGGCCGTCAGGGTTCACAAGGAACAAGCTGATGGTCTCGGTACCACCGAGGTTGTTAAAGCCACCGGTCTTAAAGCCAACGCCCCAGCTACCGAACAGGGTCGTGTTTTCAGACAGGTCATATGTCAAGCTGACCTTGGGCTGGATGGCATCGAACTCTTCGCTACGGTCCGCTACTCGCGCGCTCACTGCACCTGTCGACAGGTCGATAAAGGCCGGGTTCCAGGGTGTGCCGCCTAAAGGCGCGCCGTTTAAAGTACAGCCGCCCTCAAAAAACGTACCGCAGTAGTTGATGTTGGTCGAGACGTTGCCATCAGCAGGGCTGGGTACTGCATTGCTAACTTCACGATCCTCAATGTCGTATCGCACTGCGACGGATAATTCCATGCGATCAGTGATGTCGTAGTTAATGGAGCCGAAGCCTGACAGTACCGTCGTCTCGAAATCATCCAGCACCAGCGCGTCAGTGAGCTCATTCACAAAAGAGCGGGGCAACTGCGCGCGCCCGTCGTCCTCGAGCTGTGCCACACCGACACGGCGATCGATATTCAAAAAGTACATGCCTGCCTGCCAACGCAGTCGCTGATCAGCGTCTGATGTCCACTGTAACTGGAAGCTGATGTCGCGCTGATTACGCTCTTGATACTGATACCCATCACAGGTGGTTGGGCTATAAGGTGGTAGGAATCTGCCAGCAGCAGTGCCGTCCAAGTTAAACGTCGGCTGCTGCATCGGCGTGTTATCACCAAGGAACAGTGAACGCGCGGCAGCAGATTGTTGGCAATGACCCAAATTATCGTAAAAACCAAATGCGCCAGAGGTGCCGTCAGCGAGGAAGTACTGGTCTTGGTCTGAGTAAAGAGCCCAGGCAGTCAAGGTGCCTGAGTCAAACTGCTTATCGACTTTCACTGACACTTCCAGCGTGTCTTGCTCATTTTCCGGGTCGACGTTGGGGCTGTATACCCATTCAAAATCGTTCACGTCGATTGAGGCAGCCGTGTTGTCCACGCCGAAGCCGGTTACGCCCTCAAGCGCCCCCACAAAGAACGGCAATTCAAAGGCGGCATTAAACGAGATCGAGGCAGCCGAAACCTCGGAGTAGCGGATCTTGGTATCAATCGCCAGGGTATCGGTCGGATCAAAAACGATGCGGCCGCTCACGGCGGTCTCTTCGTAATCATTGACGACATCATCGTTGAGGTAAACATTTTCTAGGAAGCCGTCGGTCTTACGTGAGGTGACGGTCAGGCGTCCGGCGACATCGCTGCCCAGGGGGCCGGCAATGGTCGCGGTGCCGTACATGGTGCCGTATTCCGCTGCGCCGACTTTAATACTGCCTTCCATTTCCTGTGTCGGTCGCTTGGTCGACATGATGACTGCACCCGCTGCGGCGGAGCGGCCATATAGAGCACCTTGCGGCCCTTTCAGTACTTCAATCTGTGCCAGATCGGGATATTCGCGGTTAAAGGCTGAGGGATTCGTATAAAGAATGCCGTCGACAATAAACGCGAAGTTGGTCTCCGCGTCGCGGGCACCGTTGATGCCGCGAATCGCTAACTGGCTGTCCCCTACCTCGACAGAGTTCACGAACGTGACGCCAGGTGTCATGTAAACAAAATCTTCGGCACGAGCCACCCCCATGTTCTCGATCTGGCCTTCAGTGAAAGCCGTTACGGTTGCGGGCACGTCCTGCAGTGATTCTGCGCGGGCTCGTGCGGTCACGACGACTTCTTCGAGCTGCGCCATGGCGACAGACGGCATGAGCGTTGCGGTAGCAGAGATTGCCGCTGATACCGCTGCGGTCAGGGGGAGTGTGGCCAACGCCTTGTGGCGTCGCTTGAGTGGGGTAAAGCTCCTCATGGGTAGCCTCCTTCTTTATAGGCCCGGGAAGGGCTCTGAATCTGGTGTTTACACAGTTTTGTGGGCTTCAGATCAGCGACTAGCCCGCTAGGATTCGTCCGTTGTCCGGACATTACTGTTAATTAACCCCAATATCGCCTCGTGATCGGCGTCGGTCAAGCCCAGTTCACTGATAATTTTCGAGGTATCGGTGCCGACTTTCGGTAATTGTGTGTCGATTTGGGCAGGTTCATCGGTGAATTTGATCGCTGAGCCGACGTGGTCATTGCCGGCATCGTCCTGAAACCGCATGCCGCGTTCCATGACGTGCTCGGACTGCCAGGCTTCCTTGAGCGTCACTACCGGGCTCCAGCAGATGTCCCGGCCCCCAAACCAGGCCTCCCATTCCTCTCTGGAGCGGGTCCGGAATGTCTCGCGTAAAAACGCGATGGCTGGCCAGTGGCCTTCACCGGCTGGCCCGGTCACTGCGGCAATGAACTCGGGTCGACCTAAACCCTCAAACAGCGCCTGCACGAATTTGTGCTCCCCACCGCCCAGAGCAATATAGTGTTTGTCTGCTGTCTCATAGACGTTGAGCATGGCGTTGCCGCCATGAGTGCGCTCTTTAAGCCGCTCGGGAGCCTTTCCGCCGCCGAATACGGGGCCCAGAATATTGGGGCTCGCTGCCAAGACCGACTCGAACATGCTGATATCCACAAAGTCGCCGCGCCCGGTTGTATGGCGACGATGGAGCGCCATGAGCACCCCAGACAACGCAAGATAAGAAGACAACATGTCGGCAATCGGCACGCCGATAATCGCCGGACCTGAGTCTCCTTCGGGCGACCGCGTGACATCGAGGATGCCGGCGGCGGCGACAGTAGCGGTATCGTGCGCGGGCTTATCGCGCCAGGGTCCGGTTTGACCGAAGGCGGAGATCGAGCAGTACACCAGCCCGGGGTTCTCCGCTGAAAGCGACTCGTAATCAATACCGAGTCGTTTGGCTACCCCGGGACGAAACGCTTCGACGACGACGTCAACCTGTGTGGCCAGAGCGAGCAGGGCACGTTTGCCCGCGTCGGTTTTGAGATCCAGCGCGATACTCTCTTTGCCGCGCTGGGTGTTGCGGAACATGACTGTCTCGCCACCCTGTTGCCATGGGAACGCCTCAGCAGACCGTGTGGGTTCGGGTGCGCGGGGGTTCTCCACTTTGATGACCCGCGCCCCGTGATCGGCCATCAACTGTGTGGCGGCAGGTCCTGGCAGAAACAACGACAGGTCAAGAACAGTCAGGCCGTCTAGTTTCACGTTGGGTCAGCTTTAGCAGGTGACGCCGTCGTCGCTGAGGCCGCTGAGATCCTCTTCTGAGAGGCCCAGAAGATCGCCCAGGATTTCGCTGTTGTGGGCTCCGATTTTTGCTCCCGGCCAATCGGTCCGTCCCGGAGTCTCGCTGAGCTTCGGGAGAATGGCCGGAATCTTCAATGGCTCGCCGTCAATCTCGACGGTTTCGAACATGCCGCGAGCGATGTAATGAGGATCGCTCATCATATCCTCCACGCTATAGATGGGCCCCACCGGCACGCGCGCGCCCTCGAGCTTGCTGATGATGTCCGCTGAGCTGTGCTCGCTGCACCATTTGGCGAGCGCGGCATCGATCTCTTGCTCGCGGATGACGCGTCCCTGGTTGTGTTCCAATTCAGGGTCGTTAGCCATGTCTTCGCGACCGGCTTCGGTCATCAGGCGCTTGAAAATGGAGTCACCGTTGCCGCCGATCACGACATGTTTGCTGTCCGAACAGAGATACGTATTGGTTGGCACGATGCCCGTGATAGTGGTGCCTGACGGTTCCCGCACAACACCCGCGCCGTCAAACTCGGGGACGATCCCTTCCAGTAAATTGAAAATCGATTCGTACAGGGCCACATCGACCACCTGGCCTTTACCGCTTTTGTTGCGCTCGATAATGGCGAACGCCACACCCAATGCAGCGTGAATCGCAGCCACCGTATCGCCAAGTGAGATATTGGGCCGCACCGGCGCCTTACCGGGCTCGCCGTTGATGTATCTGAAGCCGCCATAGCCTTCTGTGACCGACGCATAGCCTGGCTTCTCGGAGAAGGGGCCGCTTTGCCCGTAACCCGAAATGCGCGCGTAGATGATGCCCGGGTTCTTCTCCTTCACTTGATCTGGGCCGAGTCCCCAGCTCTCCATCGCGCCCGGCCGAAAGTTCTCGATGACCACGTCTGCCTTGGTCAGCAGGTCAAAAGCAAGCTCCCGACCGCGCTCTGATTTCAAATCGAGCGTCACGCTCTTCTTGTTCCGCGCCAGCGAGTGGTACCACAACGACATGCCGTTGCGGACCTCACGCCATTGGCGAATGGGGTCGCCTGTTGGCGGCTCCACTTTGATCACTTCGGCGCCGAAGTAACCGAGCACAGTGCCTGCAAAAGGACCGGCCAGCAGTTGCCCTAGCTCGATGACCCGCAGGCCCTCCAGAGGTCGTGACTGAGACATGTTTTGCTCCTCAGATGAATTTGTTGCTCAATAGGTAAATAGTACGGACATTCGAATCTAATGGGAACGCAGGGACTTACGGTCACTTTGGTATAGCCGAGTAAGTCTTATTGATTCCTGCGAGGGAGTAACGATGAACACGAGCCAATTTATCTGGATGTTTCTGGGTGCCCTATGGAGCCAGTGTGCGCTAGCGGAGGCCGACTGGGTGCTGCGGGGGGGTGTGATCTATTCGATGGATGACACAGCCTCACATTACTCCGCAATGGCCTTCAAAGGGAATCGATTGACGTGGCTGGGAGAGAGTGAGGCCGCGGAGGCGCAGATTGGTCCGCGGACACAGATCGTTGAGCTTGAGGGTCGAACGGTGCTGCCAGGTTTTATCGACACCCACATTCACAGCATGGACACGTTGCCCTTGGTCAACGGCGTCAAGGTCAGCCCCTACGACAGTCCAGAGCAGGTGCTTGAGAAAATTGCCGAGCATGCTCGTACGCATCCCTATCAAAACCCGGTGCTTGGCTCCGGTTTTCTTGCGCCCGCCTTCGGGGTAGAGGGGCCGACGGCTGCGCAACTGGACGCGATCGTGCCAGATAGACCCGCGCTGATTATCGATGAGGGTGGTCACACCGGTTGGGCGAACTCGCTTGCTCTGGAGGCTGCCGGCATTTCACGCGATACACCCGACCCCGTACCCGGCGCGCACTTTTTTCAACGGGACGAGGAGGGCAATCCCACAGGGTGGCTAGTCGAGGGAGCGGCGATCGATCCCGTGACCGAGGCGCTGGGCGTGATCAGCGAGGAGGCGCTCGCGCTCGCCGCACCTGATTTTTTCAAGGAGATGTCGGCGGTTGGGCTGACCGCCGCTTTTGATGCCGGGATGATCGATACCGGCGAGTTTGGGCGTCGGCTTGCACTGAAGATGGTTGAGGCTGGGGAGTTTCCGGTGCGGATGGTGGCCTCACTCTATGTGAATCAGCCCGAGCAATTGCCGACCGCTTTGGCAAC
>JAHEJH010000139.1 GCA_024638905.1 Luminiphilus sp. | reverse complement strand
CCCGCGATCGGTGGTATCGGCAAAAGTCATCTGGTCAGGGAGATTGATGCGTTGGGTGGCTTGATGGCGCGCGCGACAGATCAAGCGGGCATTCAGTTCAGGGTGCTCAACTCCCGGAAGGGGCCAGCTGTCCGGGCCACGCGCGTGCAAGCTGATCGGGTGTTGTATCGTCAGGCAATTCGATCGGTGTTGGAGCAGACCGAGGGCGTCGATCTGTTTCAAGACGCCGTGGAGGATATTGAGCTAACGGCTGGCGCCGTTTCGGGTGTGGTGACTCGCACCGGTATTGTCTTTCGCGCTGCAGCGGTAGTGCTGACAGCAGGGACATTCCTGCACGGAAAAATGCATGTTGGTGAAGAGAATCGATCCGGCGGGCGGATGGGAGACCAAGCTGCAATTGGATTGGCAGATCGCCTGCGCGAGCTGTGCCCAAGGGTGGGGCGACTGAAAACCGGAACACCTCCCCGATTAGATGCCAGATCAGTGGATTTCGCTGCGATGGCTGAACAATGGGGAGATGAACCCAGGCCGGTCATGTCCTTGCTGGGCAGCCGGGACCAGCATCCGGAGCAGCGGTGTTGTTGGGTCACGGAGACCAATAACCTCACTCACGACATTATCCGAGAGGGGCTTGATCGCTCGCCGCTTTTCAGCGGGACTATTGAGGGTGTCGGTCCGCGCTACTGTCCGAGCATCGAAGATAAAATTCACCGGTTTGCCGACAAAGACTCGCATCAGATTTTTATCGAGCCTGAAGGGCTGACGTCCATCGAGCTCTACCCCAATGGCATATCGACATCTCTACCCTTCGACGTGCAACTGCAGTTGGTTCGGTCTATTAAGGGCTTGGAAAACGCGGCGATCACGCGACCCGGTTATGCCATCGAGTATGACTTCTTCGATCCCCGTGACTTGCATCACAGTCTTGAAACCAAAGCGATCGAAGGGCTGTATTTCGCAGGTCAAATTAATGGCACTACTGGTTACGAGGAGGCGGCTGCCCAGGGGTTACTTGCAGGCCTCAATGCCGGGCGAAAAGTGAAGGCGCTGTCACCCTGGGTGCCCCGCCGGGATGAGGCCTACATTGGCGTGCTGGTTGATGACTTGGTGACCTTGGGCACGACAGAGCCTTACCGCATGTTTACGTCCCGTGCCGAATATCGCCTGCAGTTGCGGGAAGACAATGCCGATCTGAGGTTGACTGAACAAGGACGCTCGCTTCAGTTGGTGGGTGATGAGCAGTGGTCCCATTTCAATGATAAGCGTGAGTCCATTACTCGAGAGCGTGACCGGTTGGAGCGCACTTACGTCCAGGCGGGTAGCGGAGAGGCGGCGGTCCTCTCATCATCTTTAACTAAACCCCTTTCTAGAGAGTATTCGCTGGCAGAGTTACTAAAGCGTCCCGAGCTGACTTACGCGGACATCAGAGAAATCTCTCCCCCAGAGAATGACGTGTCAGAGGCAGTCGCTGAGCAAGTGATGATTCAACTCAAGTACGCAGGTTATATCGATCGCCAGCAGCAGGATGTAGACCGCTTACGGCGACATGAATCTATGCCAATTCCGAGCGATGTGAATTTCGATCAGGTTGACGGCCTGTCCAATGAAATTCGCCAGAAGCTTAATGAGATGAGACCAGCAAACCTCGCAAGGGCCGGACGTATACCGGGTGTAACGCCAGCAGCCCTATCATTACTTTTAGTGCATCTTAAAAAGCGAGAGCTGAGCGACAGTGTGCGCGCCACGGCGCATGGCTGAAACCGAGTCAGCGCTACTTTACGACGCTGCCCAGCAGATTGGCATTAGCTTGTCCGACACGCAGATCAGCCAGTTGATTGGCTATGTCGATCTGATGGAAAAGTGGAATCGCGCTTTTAATCTCACAGGGGTGCGCCACCGCCCCGAGCTGTTTTCTCGGCATATCGTGGAGAGCCTCGCGGTGACTCCCTACGTCGGTGGAAAGACATGTGCCGACATCGGCACTGGCGCAGGATTGCCTGGCGTACCGCTTGCCATTACTGAGCCGGGAAAAACGTTTGTGCTGTTAGATAGCAATGGCAAAAAAACGCGCTTTTTGCTGGAGGTGAAAAGGGTGCTGGGTTTATCTAACATCGAGGTAGAGACAACCAGAGTGGAGAAATGGCAGCCCGCTCAGCGCCTTGATACGGTGATTACACGAGCATTTGCTGATTTGGCCACCACCATCGAACGAATAGAGCATATATTGCACGACAGCGGCATGCTGTTTGCTATGAAAACAGAATCAGCCGTTGAAGAGGCGGGCGCTTTGCCGCCTGGCTTTGAGTTGGTAGCGCAGCAAGACGTCGCGGTGCCCGGGCGGGACTGGCCATTCCAACTGCTGTCTATTCAGCGGACCAAAAGGTGAAATCGTGAAGGTCATAGCGGTAGCAAACCAAAAAGGCGGTGTGGGTAAAACCACCACCAGCGTCAACCTCTCCGCAGCGCTCGCTGCGATGGAGAAGCGCGTGCTGCTGATTGATCTCGATCCTCAAGGCAATGCCACCGTCTCGGTGGGTTTACAAAAGGGCGATCTGGCCGCGACCGCTTTTGAGCTCCTCGTGGATCAGCAGCCACTCTCTGAGGTGGCAACGCCGCTGGAGAGCCTAGGGATGGATTGCGTGCCAGCGGACGGGGATTTGACGGCCGCCGAGGTCGCCCTGTTGTCGCTAGAAGATCGTGAGCAGCGGCTGAAGGCAGCCCTGCAGGCCGGCAAACCTTTGTACGATTTTGTGATTATCGACTGCCCTCCTTCTCTCAATATGCTGACACTCAACGCGCTCGTGGCGGCGGACACCGTGCTGATTACCATGCAGTGCGAGTATTTTGCGCTTGAAGGACTGTCCGCCCTGATGGAAACGATTAATACCGTCTCCCAAACGGTTAACCCGGCGCTGAAGATAGAGGGCATCCTGCGGACCCTCTATGATCCTCGGAATGCGCTGACCAACGAAGTCTCCGAGCAGCTCCATCAGCATTTTGAGGGCCTTGTGTATCGGACGGTGATCCCGAGAAACGTCCGCCTTGCAGAAGCACCCAGCCATGGCGTTCCCGGTATTGTCTATGATCGACTTTCTCGCGGATCGACCGCATATATGGCACTGGCGGGCGAGTTTATGCGCAGACAAGAACAAAATAAGGAACACGGCTGATGGCGCAAAAGCGAAAGCTGAATCGGGGTCTCGAGGCGCTGCTGGGCACCGGGTTGCTGGCGAAAGGACAGGACGACACACAGGGCGCACAAGCGCCGGCCGCTGAGCAGCGCGCACTGACACCTGCAGCGGAGCTAGCGGTCGAGCGGCTGCAAAGAGGTGCTTACCAGCCCCGTCGCGAGTTTGACGAGGAGGCGCTGAAAACGCTGGCGAGCAGCATTAAAGCGCAGGGGGTTCTGCAGCCAGTGGTGGCCAGGCCGCTGCCAGACGATCGCTATGAAATCCTCTCGGGCGAGCGCCGCTGGCGTGCCGCCCAGATGGCGGGACTGGACCACGTCCCGGTTGTCATTAAGGATGTGTCTGACGAGGCGGCTATCGCTATTGGCCTGATCGAAAACATCCAGCGAGAGGATCTTAATCCGGTAGAAGAGGGCCTGGGCTTGAAGCGGCTTCAAGATGAGTTTGGCTTGAGCCAGGAGCAGGTCGCAGAGGCCGTTGGCCGATCCCGCTCTGCGGTGGCCAACCTGCTGCGATTACTGAATCTGGAGAGCGAGGTACTGGGCATGCTGGAGCGAAGCGAGTTGGACGCCGGACACGCCAAGGTCTTACTCGCTTTAAGTGGCGGCGATCAGGTCCGTGCAGCGCGCAATGTCAACAAGCGCCAGCTTTCGGTTAGACAAACAGAAGTGTTAGTGCGCGGCTGGGGCGCGAAAGCAACACCAGATGCGCCGGTTGACCCGAATATCAGCCGGCTAGAGACGGATCTGAGCGGCCGGCTTGGCGCCAAAGTCAGAATCCAGCACCAGCAAAATGGCAAGGGCCGTCTTGAGATTCACTACACGAGCCTCGAAGAGCTGGACGGCGTCCTCGGTAAAATCCGCTAATTCCCATGTATTGAAGGGTTTAGGCCTTTCCACTACACTCCCCACCGCATGTAAGGGGGGCTGGATTTACCTTGGCCAGACACGTTGCTTCCGCACCCTTCGCGACCACCAGAAAGCGCCTTTTGAGCGCGGTGGTCACTACAGCGATATTCCTGGTCGGAGTGGCGTTGGTCGCCGGAGTTTTCCGGGGCTTTAATACTTCTCTAGACATGTTGTTGGGTGCAGCTGTTGTGTTGTTGCCCAGCGTTTGGGTGGCGACAAGCCTCACCTCGGGACGATCAGTGATCAGCCCGATATGGCTGGGCCTTGCCCGCTACAGCTTGGCGGCGGCAGGGTTTGCCGTGCTGTTTGTGCTGCGGCCTGACAGTGGGCCCCTGAGCGTATTAACTGGCAGCGCGTTGGCGCTGGTTTTGCCCCCAGTAGTGGTGGTGTGGCATCAGCGAAGGCATAACACGATGCGCCCGGAATGAGGCGCACAGGAAACTAGCGGCCTGTTAAGGCATGGGAGTACAAGGGTAACAATGGCGGCAAACGGCGACAGTCAGACCGTATCGGAATACATCGTTCACCACCTGACCAACTTAACCTATGGCAAGTTGCCCGGCGGTTATGAGCGATACGACGGCAGTGTCGTGGCAGAAGGTGGGCAGTGGGCTATGGCCCATGGCGCCGACGAAATCACCGCCATGGGCTTCAACGCCATCCATGTAGATTCCATGATCTGGTCGGTGGGCTTGGGCATCTTGTTTTGCTGGATCTTTCGCCGTGTCGCGGTTCGCGCTACGTCGGGCGTACCCTCAGGTCTCGTGAATTTCGTGGAAATGGTGGTCGAGTTCGTCGACGGCACCGTGAAAGATACTTTCCATGGGCGTAATCCGCTGATCGCGCCGCTGGCGCTCACTATTTTCGTGTGGGTATTCCTGATGAACCTGATGGATTTGATCCCCGTGGATCTGATCCCCCACTCGTTAATGCTGGCTGGGGTTGAATACCAAAAAATTGTTCCCTCTACAGACCCCAACATCACCATGGGCATGGCCATTGGCGTGTTTGTGCTGATGCTCTTTTACTCGATCAAAGTGAAAGGTTTCGGCTTCGTGAAAGAGCTTACGCTGAACCCGTTTAACCACCCGTTGTTTATCCCTGTGAACCTGTTCATGGAAGTAGTGGGTTTGTTGGCCAAGCCTTTCTCTCTGGGCCTTCGCCTATTCGGCAACATGTATGCGGGCGAGATGATCTTTATTCTGATTGCGGCGCTGTTCGGCGTTGGGGTTTTCTGGCTGTTGCCAGCTGCGCTGCTACAAATTGGCTGGGCGATTTTCCATATTCTGGTGATCACGCTACAAGCCTTTATTTTTATGGTTCTGACCATCGTGTACCTCAGCATGGCGCACGAGGACCATTGATTTTTGATTAACAGTTACCTTTAGGAGACAACCATGGAACTGATTTACGTTGCCGCCGCCATCATGATGGGCCTCGGTGGAATGGGTGCCGCGATCGGCGTAGGGATTTTGGGTGGCAAGCTGATCGAAGGCTCTGCCCGCCAGCCGGAGCTGGCTCCCAAGCTGCAGGGCACGTTCTTTTTAGGTGCAGGCCTGGTTGATGCGATCCCGATTATCGGTGTGGGTATCGCCATGTACCTCATTTTTGTGGTCGCAGGCTAAAAGCCACATTGATAGCGAAGGTGGGCGCGCCCACCCATCGCACCACGGGAGTAACGAGTGAATATTAATCTCACCCTGATAGGACAGCTGATTGCCTTTGTGGCATTTGTGGCTTTCTGTATGCGTTACGTGTGGCCCCCGATCGCTGGCGCCATGGCAGAGCGGCAAGACAAGATCGCGGACGGCCTTGCAGCCGCCGATCGCGCCGGGCATGACCTTGAGGTCGCGAAGCAGCAGGCCGGCGATCAGCTGGCTGACGCCAAACGCGAGGCGGCCGGGATCATTGAGGCCGCAAACAAGCGCGCCCAGGCGGTGGTCGAAGAGGCCAAGGAAGCCGCTAGCGCCGAGGCACAGCGGGTCAAAGCGGCAGCCGCCGCTGAGATAGAGCAGGAACGTGCCCGCGCACAAGAGCAGCTGATGACGCAGGTCAGCGCGCTGGCGCTGGCTGGAGCGGAAAAAATCCTTGCTGCAGAGATCGACGCTGACAAGCACGCAGATCTACTCAAGTCGCTGGCGGCGGAGTCCTGATCGATGATTGAGCCGACAACGCTTGCCAGGCCTTATGCGCGCGCAGCCTTTGAGCATGCCCGCGCGGCAGATGATTTGGTCGCCTGGCAAACAGCGTTGACGGAGCTGGTGGCGATCACCGCCGAGCCGAAAGTCGCAGCCGCTATGCGGGACCCAGACCAGACGGCTACGCAGCGCGCATCAACGCTTTCTAGTTTGGCAGGGGAAGCCGCGCCACCAGCGGTGGCAAA
>JAHEJH010000132.1 GCA_024638905.1 Luminiphilus sp. | reverse complement strand
CAACAGCCCGTTCATCAAGGCTGCATCACGCAGCGAGACGGTTGTGGACTGGCCAATAATGGTCGAGATGCCCTCGCTGCCCAGCAGATTCAGCGAATCCAGCGATTTATGGGCAAAATCGTAGGCACGCGAGGCGAAGGCAATCCCCACCGCGTCGGCTAGACACAACTTGAGGTATTCCCACACATCCTGCGGCACCTGATCCCGCTCTAGGGCGATGGCCCTGTCAGCGATTGCGCGACTCAGCGGTGCGGTTTGGTGGGTAAGCGGTGATACTTGCATGAGCGGCTCCGGAAATGTCCGGACATGATACACGAACCGCTTTCAGATGCCGACTGATCAGCCGGCCATCAAACCCTTAACTCAGCAAGCTGTCGGCCAGCGCCAGAATGCGCTGACTCTTATAAACAATGGGGTAATCAATGAAATAACCGTCCAACTGGATAGACGCCGAGCCCTCTGCCTCTGCGGCCTCAAACGCCGCCACCACTGCCCGGGCATGGGCAATTTCCTCGTCGGAGGGTGTGAATACTTGATGAGTTAAGGGAATCTGGGCAGGGTGGATACAGAGTTTGCCGCCAAAGCCGAACTGTTTGCCGTGGCGTGCGGACTGCATAAACCGCTCATCATCTTTGATCTGCAACACCACCGTGTCGATCGGCGGCTCTAGATTGCCCAGACGCGCGGCATGAGACAGCTTTGCTCGCGCATAAGCCAACACCGATTCATCAGCGTTCCATTCGTAATTCAGATCCAGCGTGTAGTCCCCGCCGCCAAACGCCATGCGCTTGATGCGACTGTCGGCAGTGGCAATCTTTCTCGCTCGCTCTACCCCTGCTGCCGTTTCAATGATCGGCATCAGGTCCAAGCTGCCCACAGCCATGCCCTGCGCCGTCTCGGCAGCGGCGAGCAAGTTTTCCAGCTCATCGAGACACGCCCGCGACTCCACTTTTGGCAACACCACACCATCGAGCCATGGCCCGACGGTGGCTTTGATGTCCTCAGCGCAATAAGGCGTATCGATGCTGTTGACGCGAACGTAGTGTCGCGCACCGCTGTTGGGACGAGCGGTGAAAGCATCCACCACGCATTGCCGCGCAGCGGGCTTTTCACTGATTGCCACGGCATCTTCCAAATCTAGGATGACGGCATCGGCGCCCACCTCAAAAACCTTTTCCACGCGCCGGGGATGATTCGCGGGTGTGAACAGGAAACTGCGGATGGGCGTGAAATCTTCAGGTGTCATTTCAGTTGTTCCAGGACCAGTGATCGGCGGTCTGCCAACCGCGGGTGAATTCGAAGGTATAGCTAAAGTTGCTGGCTGGGTGCTCAGAGATCGATACCTCGAAAATGCGCCCACCTCTGCCCTCATAAAATCGACTGACGCTCAGCGAGGGCGAGCCAGACTCGACACCAAGGACCGCGGCTTTCCGGTCAGACAGCACCCCAGCAGTCAGGCGAACTGTGATGTTTTCGATGGATTCTTTGAAGGTCTCGGCAATCATTTCATACACGGGACGCGAGCTAGCACCGAGCCGCTGGGCTATTGATCCGTAATCCGGAATGACATAGACGTCAGTCAGGCAAATCGGCATGCCCTCATCTCCCAGCGTACGCAAGCCGGAAATCTGGACCCATTCGTCTCCCACCTGACAGCCCAGCTGCTTGGCCAGCGGCTTGTCCGCTCTAATACGATCGTCGGACAGCAGTCGAAAAATACTGCTGTCGGGATAACTGAAGAGCTCTGAAGGCGAGCGCACCATTTGTACAAAAGCGGGCGAGGCCTCGGTGGAGAGCACTAGCGTACCCCGCCCTCGCTGACGCTTCACCAGCCCCATATCCTCCAGCACACGCAACGCCTCTCGGATCGTATGCCGACTGGCATCAAAGCGGTCTATCAGTTCCAGCTCTCCGGGTAAAAAAGTGCCGACAGGAAACTTCCCCTCGCGGATGCCCGCTAGCAGGGTGTCAGCAATCTTCCGGTATAGCGGCACTCGGGACGAGCCCTGAGGCTCGTCATTGGCCCGCTTTTTCACTTGCTCAACTTGCATGACAGGTCTGAACCCCCCAGACTTCATTTGTCCAGACATTTTAGATGGTTATGGGGTGACCACAACCCGTTCTATCGCTCTCACAAGGTATTTGATCATGTCTAAAACCTCTGCAAAGGCGCGCTACGCTCACCAAAGCGGTCGTCACTTTGAGGACTTCACGGTGGGGGACATTTACCACCACCTGCCTGGAAGAACCATCTCGCAACACGACAACGCCTGGTTCACCCTGCTGACCATGAATACCCACCCACTCCATTTCGATGAGGAGTACGCCGCGGAGACCGAATTCGGTCGTCCGCTGGTCGCGAGCCCACTGACGGTGGCTGTCATCGTGGGCATGAGCGTATCGGACGTGAGTGAGGCAGCCATCGCCAATTTGGGCTGGAAAGAAATCAAATTGCCCGCCCCGGTATTTCCGGGCGATACCCTTTACGCGAACACGGAAGTGCTGGATAAACGTGAGTCACGCTCCCGACCCAACGCGGGCATCGTCAGCGTGCTCACCCGCGGCATCAACCAGGACGACACCGAAGTCTGCGTCTTTGAGCGGCAGATCCTCATTCCCAAGCGCAACCCGGCTTAAGCCCGTTTTTCAGGAGATACAGCATGAGCCACGACGCGTCGGTCGAGCTACAAATTCTTGCCACCATCGACAAATGGGTCGAGCAGGAGCTGCGCCCTATCGCGCGCGAGTTCGATCAGGCGGACGAGTACCCGGTTGACCTGGTCGAACAAATGAAAGAGTTGGGACTGTTTGGCGCCACGATCTCTGAAGAGTATGGCGGCCTGGGTCTGAGCGCCTCCACCTACGCACGGATTGTCTCGCGGATATGTGAAGTCTGGATGGCGCCCTCGGGCATCTTCAACTCTCACCTGATCATGGCAAACTGTGTCGAACGCGCCGGCACCCAGGCCCAGAAGGAGCACTTTCTGCCCAAGTTCGCGACCGGAGAACTGCGTGGCGGTATTGGCCTGACCGAGCCCGACGCCGGGTCAGACCTGCAAGGTATTCGTCTGGTCGCCAAGAAAGATGGTGATCACTATATTTTGAACGGCACCAAGACCTGGATCTCCAACGGCATTAAGGGCAATTGTCTCGCCGTACTCACCAAGACCGATCCCAGCGCCTCGCCGCCGCACCGCGGCATGAGCCTCTTTATCTGCGAGAAGGGCGAGGGCTTCAGTGTCGGCAAAAAGCTCAAGAAACTGGGTTACCGTTCGATCGACAGCGCCGAACTGATTTTTGAGGACTTCCGGGTGTCTGCAGACAACCTCGTCGGAGGCGAAGAAGGCAGGGGCTTTCAACAGGTAGCAGGCGGGCTGGAGTTGGGCCGAATTAATATTGCCGCGCGAGGCGCCGGCATGGCCAAGGGCGCGACCAATATGGCCCTTCATTACGCAATGGATCGAAAAACCTTTGGCAAGGCCATTGCCGAACATCAGGCCGTCCAACTGAAACTGGCCGAAATGTCGACCCGGGCGGCTGCGGCTGAATTATTGGTGCATCAAGCCGCCGACAAATTTGATCGCCACGAGCGCTGCGATCTGGAGGCAGGACAAGCTAAATTCTTCGCCTCGGAAGCGGCGGTGCAAAACAGTCTCGATGCGATGCGGGTCTTTGGTGGTTACAGCTACTCCCCCGAGTATGAGATCGAGCGCTTCTACCGAGACGCGCCGCTGCTGTGCATTGGTGAGGGCACCAACGAGATCCAGCGCATGATCATCGCCAAACAGATGGTGGCGCGGGCCAGCTGATCAATCCAGTACCGTCATGAACTCCGCGGCATCCAGCCGTTCTGTACGGTAGGTATTGATTAGCGCTTCCGGGTCGGCGTATCCAAGAGACATGCCGCAGACAAGCATCTGTTCGGCAGGTGCTTCCAGAATAGACATCACCGTATCATGGTAAGGGCAGAACGCCGCTTGAGCACAGGTCTCCAACCCCATTTCCCGGGCGGCCAACATGAAGGATTGTAAGAACATCCCGTAGTCGACCCAGCTGCCCTGCTCCATATCCCGGTCGATGGTAAAGAAGAGGCCGACTGGCGCGCCAAAAAACTGATAGTTCTGCACTCGGTAGCTTTTTACTGCCTCGGCGTCCTGCCGCTCTATTCCTAGCAGCCCGTATAACCCAAAGCCTGTTTGTCGGCGTCGACCGATGTAAGGCTGTCGCCACTGACGGGGGTAGTAATGATATTCGTATTCACCCTCATCACCATCTAGATAACGCGCCGAACAGGCCTCTGTAATGCGCTGTTTGCGGTCATGACGCACGACATAAGCGTGCCAGGGCTGAATGTTGGACCCGGACGGTGCCCGCCCAGCAATATTCAAAAGCGCTTTTATCTGATCGTCAGTGACAGGTCTATCGCCCAGAAAAGCGCGAATGCTTTGCCGACCGACGATGGCCTCACTGACGCGCACGATTTAACTCAAGCGCACTGCTTGGACAGCCAAGTATGGGCTCTTCCACCCTGGGGGGCGCCGATCATTTCGCTCAAGAGCGCAACCGCCTCCAGAAGCTTGGGCATATCGAGCCCGGTTTCATAACCAATTGACTCGCAAAGCATCACCACGTCTTCAGTGGCCACATTCCCTTTGGCGCCGGGCGCAAAGGGACAGCCTCCCAGCCCCCCTGCCGAGGCGTCGAACTGACGGACACCCGCCTGCAACGCAGCGTAAACGTTCGCCAGACCCATGGCACGGGTATCGTGAAAGTGACACCCCAACCGCTCGGGTCCATATCGATCAACCAGTTTGTGCATCATAGAGTGCACGGCGGCAGGATTGGCGGCACCAATGGTATCGGCAATCATCAAACGCGCTGGCTGGTGCTGCATCAAGCGGTCCACCTGCTCCAGCACCAGCGATTCTTCAACGGCTCCCTCATAGGGGCACTCAAACGCCACAGCGAGATAGGCGTGGATATCGACGCCTTCCGCTGCCGCACGATCCAGAATCTCCTCCCCCATGACAAAGGTGTCCTCGAGGCTCTTGCGGATATTGTTCTGGTTCATCTCTTCAGTGGCAGCGAGCGCGATGGCGTGACTGCGAATACCCGCCATGACGGCCAGTTCGTATCCCTTCATGTTGGGTACCAGCGCGCTGTAGGCAAGCTGTGCCGGCGGAAGATTCGCGGCTATTTCGTCCGTCCCTGCCATCTGGGGGACGGCTTTAGGCGACACAAACGACCCGATCTCAAGCTCGGTCACGCCGGTCTCGGCGAGAGCACCCAATAGCGCGATCCGCTGCTCTACACTAAGGTGCTTGGGCTGCGCCTGAAGCCCGTCTCGGGCTGCAACCTCTTTGATAATCACCTTCTCGGCCATCGTTATCTCCTTTTAAGAGGGCTCTGGAAGCTCCGCCACCAGAACCTGGCGGCGCCAAGTGTAGCGCCACTGGATCAGCGTCACCACTCAGGGCTCGAGGACGCTCAGCTTCCCGTCAGCCCTCGGGCGGCGTCGGCAATAGAAGCGGCGTCGACCTTAAAGTGGGCGCGCAAGTCTGAACGCCGCTCACTCATCCCGAAACCATCGGTGCCCAGAGCCGTAAACGGCCCGGTTATCCAGCTCGCAATCATACGAGGCAATGCGCGCACATAATCCGTCGCGGCGACAGTGGGCACATCGGTCTCAGGAAAAATCGTGTCCAACCAGGCTGGCTCAGCATCGGCAGTGCTCGCCTGCTCTGCTCGCTCTGCATCGCGCGCCAACTCAACATAGCTGGTGATGCTATACACCGCCACCGAGTAGCCCTCTTCCCTAAGCGTCGCGGCGGCCTGCATCACTTCGAACAGAATCGTGCCGGATCCCAGTAGATTGACGCGTGGCCCGCCGCCCGCGGCGGACTCCAGCAGATAACCACCCCGCACCACCCCCTCGTCGAGACCTTCATGTGCGGGTCGAGCCGGCATGGGCAGCGCTTCGTTGTACATCATCAAATAAAATAGCTCGTCGTGATCCTCCACGAACATCCGCTGTATGCCGAATCGGACAAGAATCGCCAATTCCCAAGCGAAGGCACAATCATAGGTGCGCACCGACGGTACGGTGCTCGCGAGAATCGGAGAGTGCCCGTCCTGATGCTGGAGGCCCTCGCCGTTCAAGGTGGTGCGACCCGCCGTACCCCCCAACAGAAAGCCCCGGGCCATCATGTCGGCAGACGCCCAGATCATGTCGCCCACGCGCTGGAAGCCAAACATCGAGTAAAAGATGTAAAACGGGATGGTGGGCACCGCAAAGGTGGCATAGGCGGTGCCCGCTGCAATGAACGAGGCAATCGCCCCCGCCTCGCAAATACCCTCCTGCAAAATCTGTCCGTCAGTGGCTTCCCGATAAGTATTTAATGCCTCAGCGTCGACGGGGGTATACCGTTGACCGTCGGGCGAGTAGATGCCCGCCACCTTGAACAGTGCATCCATGCCAAAGGTGCGCGCCTCATCTGGCACGATGGGCACAATAA
>JAHEJH010000125.1 GCA_024638905.1 Luminiphilus sp. | reverse complement strand
AGGTAGATTAGAATGCTGTAGTCGCGGTCCAGTGATCGCTTCCAGGTATGGCTGCCTTCATCCCAGTATTCGCTGTCCGAGTGCGCGTCATACCGCCCACCAGGTCCGTATTTCAGAACAGAGGGAGGCTCAATCGTATCCAGATCAGCGTGAAAAAAACGGGTGACATAATCGCGATAGCCTCTGACAACCTCCCACAGCACATCCGTTTTATATTCTGCGAGGTCGATGGTTTCGGTGATACGACCTTCGTGATAGTGATACATGACTTCGCCCGACGTGATATAGCTATCGGTATCCTGAACCCACAGACTTTGTGTGGATTGTGCATCCATGAACGCACACCAGTCCTCGCACATGGCTGCACTGAGAAAACCCTCAATGATCAACACGCCTGGCGGTGCAATCATTCTGGAGACGCTCCCCGCTCCCGGGGGCTCAGGGCAAAAGCGCCTCATCGCGACATTGCGAAAGGAAGGCAGGAACCAACCGGCGTCAGTGTAGAGTTCTTGGGGTCCGGAAGGGATTGCGCTGGCGGGCAACGCACCACAGCAGTGCTTGTATCGCTTCCCACTCCCGCAACTGCAGGGTGAGTTTCTCGAAGTCATAAATTCCTCGGCTTTTAAGCAGAAGTCATTACTAGTAACCGGTTCACCGCCTCTGAGAAGCAGCGAGCCATGAGGCGATAGTAGTCAAAAAAGGGCGGTCGACTCAAACGCATGCGCCCTGAAAGAAGGGCTCAATGTTGCGTCATTAATGCTCTGCGGACTTCTACAAAGTGACAGCAACCGGCGCATCCCAAGACGGCGGCAACCAACAGGGGAGAGTAATCTGTTAAGGCTAGGCGCATCGAAATCAGCAGAAGTGCCCCGGACACAAGATGCAGGATGATTCCGGGGGCACCGCTCCCGCCCCGTTGTCTGTGTCGGCGCTGAAGCCACAGAACCTCAAACGCCATACCTATCAGGATGAAATCGACCAGCCGGGGAATTGACAGCCAGTCAGGCATGGATCAGGCCCGAGCCAGTCCCAGCAGTTGTGCCACGTCCTTGAAGAACACCCGAATATGGGCGAACGGCCGACGCCGAACCAGTTTCTTGGTGGTGTAGGACTGCCACGTGAGCGTCTGCACATCTGGATCGCGACACATGGCGACAAACTTCTCGCGGCGCTTGTCGGTGCCGTACCAGAAGCGTTGCAACAGCCCCAGCGCCCAGAAGACTTTGCCATGCAGTTTCATAAACCGTTTGCGCGCTTGGCCGAGTATCGCCGCGTCACCGGTCTCTAAAAAAGCATGCATGGCGTCAGCAGCAAGACGCCCGCAGAGCATGGCGTAGTAAATGCCTTCGCCCGATGCCGGTGCGACCACGCCCGCGGCGTCACCTGACACCAGTACTGCGCGGCCATCATCCCACCGCTTCATGGGCTTCATGGGGATCGGTGCCCCCTCTTTGCGTTTGGTCGTCGCCTCGGTGAGGCCCACGTCCTCGCGAAGCGCCGCCACTGAGGCCTTTGCGGAGAAATCTTTATGCGCGCTGCCCACGCCAATGCTGGCGTTTTGTCCGTGTGGAAACACCCACGCATAAAAGTCCGGCGATAACCGACCCTGGTACCAGACGTCACAGCGATCCGGATCATAGGCATCCCAGTTCTGGTCTTCGGGCACCTCGATGATTTCGTGATAAGCCAATACCCAGGGCGTCTTTTCCGCATCGGGAATAGTGGCGCGGGCGACGGCAGATCGTGCGCCATCGGCACCGATCACGCTGCGCGCCGTCACCGTCTCGGTGCGGGGATTGTCATCCTTGGTTTGATAGGTGAGGCTCACCAGGTCGCCTTCGTAGCAAAGTGACTTGAATACGCCTGCCACCACATCGGCTCCCGCGCGGCCCGCGCGATCTCGCAGCCAGGGGTCAAACTCATCTCGGTCGACCATGCCGACGAAGGTGCCATCGATGGGCATATCCACCGATTCTCCCCGTGGCGACACCATGCGCGCGGAGCGGATCCGCGCCTTCAACAGATGCTCGGGGATATCGAACTCTTCGAGCAGGCAGGGCGGGATTGCGCCACCGCATGGTTTGATGCGAAAGCCCCGCTCGAGCAGCAAGACGTTGTGTCCTTGCTGGGCGAGGTCGTGTGCGGCGGTGGCTCCCGAAGGGCCGCCCCCCACGACAATAGTGTCGTAGTCGGCTGTTGTTATTGTCATCTCATGCCTCCCTCTCCGGCTTCGGCCAGAGCAATGTCGCCAAAGGACGGCAGGTGATCACGCTGTCCGCCTCCCCAGTTGGCAATGTGAATGTGTCGTGCCAGCGAGGCAGCGACCAGGAACAGAACGCCCTCACAGGCGAAAACAAGACCATAGGAAATGGCCGGATCATTGAGCCAGTAGCGGGTGACATCGACTGCCACCGTACCGAGAAAACCGCCGAGGGCGAAAGCGATTGCCTGCGCCGCACCCCACAAGCCCATGCGGATACCTTCCCGTTTTTGTTGTCCTGCGCTGGCCAACACCATCATGGCGCCAATTGCCGCCACGGCGAACCCACCGTTGGCGGTGCCCAGTAGGAAGACATTGGCCTCCAATGACCAAGTCGGGCTCGTCAGTCCGCCCCAACACAGTAGGAATAGGGCCACGGCCGAGAGTAGGCAGCCGCCTCTTATCCAGAACCGCAGCAACACCGCGCCTCTCGATTTGAAGAGGAGGGTGGAGATCGCCATCGCTGCCATGCCGAGCAGCACGCCACCGTGTTGTACCCCTGCGAGCTGGGTCGACTCCCCCGGCGTTCGCCCGAAAACGAGTCCTGCAAAAGGCTCCAGGATCAAATCCTGAGCCGAGTAGGCGAGCATCGATACAAAGACAAAGATCGTGAACACCTTCGCTTGGGGGTCCTGCCAGACCTCGGCCAGCGCGGCGCTGAAGGCGCCTTTCTCGGGCGGGGATTTATCGGAGACCGCGGCCGCGTCAGGGTGCGCGTGAGGCTCGATACCGCGGATGACGACCAACGTCACCATGATCGCAACGATCGACACGGTGCTGGTTACTGTCATCAGGCGCTCGGGGGAGTAGGGATCCAAAAAGTGCCCCGCGACACCCGCGGTGACCGCGAAGCCGATGATCATCATGAACCACACGAGCGCCGCGGCAGCTGGCTTTCGCTCCGGAGCCACATGCTTGGCGAGCAACGCGAGCAGAGACGTACCCGTGGCACCGGTTCCCACGCCAATGGCAAAGAATCCCAATGCCGAGACAGACATCCCCAGCCAGTATTGGCTGGGAATGAGCGTTGTGCCCAGTGCAGCGAGAACGCCGCCCAGACCCAGAATAAACATGCCGCCGATGATCCAGGGTGTCCGTCGACCGCCCACATCGGAACCGTAGCCGATGCGCGGGCGCGCCAACTGTACGACGTGATGAATGGTGACCAAAAAGCCTGGGATCGTCGCAGCCATCGCCAATTCGACCACCATGATGCGATTCAGCGTCGACGTGGTCAGCACCACGATCCCGCCCAGAGAGGTCTGTATCAGGCCCAGTCGAATGATATGCCACCAACTGAGTCCGGCTGTGCCTGTGTTCGAGGCGGTGATCATGCGAACCAGCCTCCGAGGCCAACGGCGGCACTCATCATCCCGAGCACATAGAGTGATACGCCGGTCGCGTTGTACCAGGGCGCCAGTTGCTTGGGATCTGATAGAAGGCGCTTCATGGCCAGGCACTGAGCCACCACCACAGCGGTGACCGTGGCGGCATAGGGCGCGAGTTGCCACCGCAGTAGCAGGGCAATGACCACCAGTTGTGGTAACAGCATGAACACGCAGGCGACTTTGGCGGCCCGCTCGCGGCCCAGTTGAGCGGGGAGCGAGCGAATGCCCATTTGCAGATCGCCCTCGACGCTTTTGAAGTCATTGAGGGTCATGATGCCATGCGCCCCAACACTGTAGAGCAGGGCGATGATCAAGATCGGTGCAGGTGGCAGATCACCGCCCAGCACAATTGCTGCACCGGTGATCCAGGCTAATCCCTCGTAGCTAAGCGCCACGGCACTGTTGCCCCACCAGCCGTTCAGTTTGAGTCTCAGCGGGGGGGCGCTGTACGCCCAGGCCAACAGCAAGCCGATAAAGGTGGCCGCGGCGACCCAGGGTCCGAGCATGAGCGCCCAGCTTTGTGCCAGCAATGTCCAGACCATGGCGAACCACAGCGCCACATTACCGGGCACCCGACCAGAGGGAATAGGGCGGTGGGGTTCGTTGAGTGCATCGACGTCCCGGTCATACCAGTCATTGACCACCTGACTGGCGCCACACACCAGCGGGCCGGTCAGTGCGATGCCAGCGAGGAGTGACCAACCACTGATTCCCGTGCCAGGGCCGGCGGAAACCCACCCGCACAGGAACGCCCACATGGGCGGAAACCACGTGATCGGTTTGAGGAGTTCAAGCAGTGCGCCCGGTGACGCCCTGCCAACTGCTACGTTGACCGGGGCAGACTGATCCATGGGGCCATGTTGGCCACCACGCAGAAGGTTGTCAATTTTAATTTACAGATACGCTGTCAATTAGGAGTACTGCGCAATAGTCAGTCGACCGTATCCTCAGAATCGCCAATATCGAATCGACGCAGCTTGGTATACAGGCTTTGACGGCTGAGGCCCAGCAGTTCAGCGGCTGCCGCTCGATTGTCCTGAGTCAGTTTGAGTGCCGCTTCAATGCATAACGCTTCAATCACGTCGGTGGATTCCCGCACCAGTTGTTTGAGGGGCACTCGCCCGACCCGGCCCGTGATCTGCTCGATCGACCGGGGTAGGTGCACCTCGGTACTCTCCTCAGTCCCGATGCGGCGGCTTACATCCCGGATAAACATCAGAATCAACGGTCTTCCGGAGTGCTCGGTCTGTACTGCGGAGAGTTCAATATCTAAGCGTGTGCCTAGCTCGGTCCGCAAGACGGAGCTGAACAGCTGCAGGGGCCGATCTGGGTAGATGTTGCTGAGCAAAACGTCTAAATCGACGATGGAGCGGCCCAGCCAGCGGTCCGCCCGTCGCCCCGTCGCTTGCTGGGCATCTTGGATGCATGCCATCTCGAGGTAAGCGGAATTAGCGGCAATCACCGCGCCGTTTTGATCGGTAATTAATATGCCGTCGGGTGAAGCTTCAAAGCTGTCTCCGCCCAGCCCCAGATCAGATTGGTTTGCGGATATCGACGCAAGACGGATCAAAAGTCGGGTTTCGTTGCCCTGTCTGAGACAGGTCACGCCGATGGAGAGAGAATCGCTGTCAGTGGTGGTGACCTGCCCCTGCACAACGGCAGTGGTGCTGCGGGCCTCCCTTTGTAGCTCCGTTAACACTCGAGTGCTGTCGTTATCGAGACCCACAGGGAACACGCGGCCCACCAGTGCACCTTCCTCGAGATTGAGTAGGCTGGCTGCCACGCTATTGGCCTCAAGCACTCTTCCAGAGAGATCGTCTACGACCAGAAAGCCCTCAGCGACCATTTCTAGCATGCGCCGATAGCGTGCTTCCAGGCGGCGGTTACTCCAGTAGTCCTGTTCCAGAGTACGTTGGGCGTTCACCAGCTGCTGTCGCAGATTCGTCTCGCCTCTGAGGTCAACACAGGCGAGCTGCGTCGAATTGTCATCAGCATTGGCACACAGCCAACAGGTGACGGGTACAGGCTGTTCTTCAGGCCCTGCCATCAGCGCCACATCCATTCGATGCGCGATGCCCGGTTCTTTCTGAGCTGCGCTCAGGGCGTCTGCCGCAATCCCTTTGTCTGATTCTCGTACCAGCTCCATCCAGGTTCGCCCAATCATGGCGTCACGAGGCAGGTGACGCAGCAAGCCGCTGTTTGCATCAACGGCTTGAACGCCCCCAGATTCGTTTAATGTCAGGCGCAGGTCGGCGAGGCTGGCGAGCAATACCTCCAGATTCTGCTGATTGGAACTTGACACTTTTCGGGCCTCTGTTTGGCCAAGGTGTCTCATTAGGTTGACACCTCGGGTCTTGATCGGGGGAGTCTCGCATACCTACTGCGTCAAAAAAACCCCCTGAAAGCCGGGTTTTGCCCCTGTAAAACGGACGCCTACGTGTCTAAATAATCTAAGGTTAGATTTGTAAAAAAGGTTTGACACTTACAGGGCGTAACTCTACTCTGATTCGAATAATAAATGCTGTAGTAACTGCTACGGCTGGAGGTTTGCATGGGCGCGGGTCAGTCGATGGGCAATCGGCAGAGGCAGACGTTATACACTCCTGCAGAGAGAGCACGTCGCGATGCGACGGTCTGGACTTTGGTGCAGGGCATTTTGGCGCCGCTTCAGTTTTTGGCGTTTGCCGTCAGTCTTTGTCTAGTGATCAATTTTCTTCTTAACGGCGTTGGCCTTGCAGCCGCGACGATTTCAGTCGTTATCAAGACATCCCTGCTTTACGCCATCATGGTGACCGGCGCGATCTGGGAAAAAGTCGTCTTCGGGCGCTACCTGTTTGCACCGGCATTTTTCTGGGAAGACGTTGTCAGCATGCTGGTGATGGCGCTG
>JAHEJH010000119.1 GCA_024638905.1 Luminiphilus sp. | reverse complement strand
GAATACTTCTCCGTATTTTTTTCGGGGCTGGCCTCGCCCACACATCTGCAGTAAGGATTTCCCGTGACCTGCTTTACCGAAGTGCTTGAGCACATTGCGCCGCGCCAAACCGACGCCTTCACCTTTATCGGCGATAGCCTCATGCCACAGCAAAGGATCTTCGGGGGGCAAGTCGTCGCCCAGTGTTTGATGGCCGCCAACCAGACCGTGGAGCCTGAACTCAACGCCCACAGCCTCCATGCTTACTTCCTCCGTGCCGGGGATCCGTCCATACCGATCGATTTTGAAGTCGATCCCATCCGGGACGGGCGATCCTTCTCAACCCGCCGCGTGGTCGCCCGACAGAAGGGCGAGGCCATTTTCAATACCTCGATCAGTTACCACTGCGAAGAAGAAGGCGTCAGTCACTGCTTCTCCATGCCAGAGGTCCCGGCACCCCGCTCCGAGGCGGACGATCTATCGAGCTTTCGGGGGTTTACCACCAAGCCCGGCGACCCCAATCTGATCGATCTCTACCAGATCGAGCGACAGCGAGTGACCGAGTACCTCGCCGAGGAGCAGCCACCGCTTGGGCGATCCTGGTTCCGCGCCGTGGGCCCCCTGCGCGACGACCGCGCAACGCATCAGGCGGCGCTGGTGATGATCTCCGACTACTCGCTACTCAGCACGGTTTTTTACCCGCACCCGTTCAGCAACCCGATCAAGCATTTCATGGCCGCCAGTCTGGACCATGCCATCTGGTTCCATCACCCGGGCAAAATGGACGACTGGGTACTCTACGACTGCGACAGCCCGAGAGCGGGTGGCGGTAGAGGGTTCAGTCGTGGATTTTTGTGGTCGCAGGATGGCACCCTGCTGGCGTCGACCGCGCAGGAATCATTGATGCGAGTCAAGCGCCGCTAGTTCACCACAGTCTGGAGCATCTCGCCCCGCTCAATCCAATGCCAGCGCTCTCCGTCCACGCGCAGATGATGCACCGATCCGTTGGCAGGCAAACATTGGAGGACCGCATCCTCGCCGCTCATGTGCGCCGCCACGGTATTGATCACCAAAAAATGAGAGAAGATCACGGTCGGTGATTGCAGTCCCTGAATGGCCTCAACGATATCGCGCTGCCAGTCATGAACCGATTCGGGTAGCTCACTCCACCGGCCCTTCAGCACACGCTGAATCCAGTCTTTGCGCTCGCTGAGCTCCCCCGGTGAAGGCAACTCTATGAAGCGGCGATCGATATCCAGGACGCTCTCGCGCAACCCCGCAAAGGGCTCGCCAGTCTGTATGGCACGAAGCTTGGGGCTAGTCAGTAGGTTCGCGCCGTCAGGGACACATTGCGACAGCCATTCAGCAGACCTCGTGGCCTGCTCGTGGCCTAGATCAGACAAGGGCGGGTCGGTATTTTGATCAAAAGCGGCGGCCGCCTCTCCGTGACGCACCAGCCAGATATTGGTCACCCGCAAACCTCAGCGATAGGTCACCAGCGTCTCCCCCAACTGCTGGCTCAGCAACTGAAGGTGCGCGGTGTCGTTGAAATTCGACAGAGAAACTCTGCCGCGTGAAAAAATCAGCCGAGTGATCGAACAATTGAAGACCGGCTCATAGAATCCGTAAATCCGGTCATGGGGCACACCGAGTACCCAGCTGACCGCCGTGGCAATCGTGCCGCCCGAGGTAAAGATAGCGGTGTCGCTACCCGCCTCAGCCTGCTCCATCGCCTCCTCCAACGCACCCCGAACACCAGCTAGGTAGTCCGGCCAGGACGCGGTGTTGGTGAGCTCGGGGCAATCGGGGGACACCCAGGCGTTGAATACCGCCTGAATCACTTTCTGATACTGCTTACTGTCGCTGCGGCCGGCTTTTACACGCTCCGCGAACGCCGCATCCTGCTCACACAGCATCGGCAACAGGGCCGCAATCTGGCCTTCGTTGTCGACCTCGTTCAGGCGCGGATCGATTCTGAGAGATGTCGGTTCAGGCTGACTGGCTAATACGCGTTGTCCGGTTTCCTGTTGGCGTGACAAGTCGCCGCTGATTGCTTGCCCGAAGTGCAGCCCGACATCCGCAAAGAAACGACCCGATACATCTGCCTGACGCTGCCCCAGTGGTGAGAGCTGATCGTAATTGGCGCTGCCGAAAGACGCCTGGCCATGCCGGATGAGATAAAGAGAGGCCATGATTACGCCGCCTGTTGTCTTTGCGAGAACCGTACTCGCCGTGGATAGGGATAAAAATCCTCAACGACACCGTCGCGAAGCTGGTCCTGCTGTCCGATCCAGTAGTCCGCGTCGTAAAGGTCTGCATGCTGTGCGTCGAATGCGGCGCGTGCCCGGGCATTCCCGGAGAAGAAGAGCCGGAATTCCTCGGGAAAAATATCCTTGGGGCCCACCGAATACCAGGGCTTGTCTGACATCTCGTCCATCTCATCCCGAGGCGGCGGTATACGCCGGAAGTTGCAGTCGAGCAGCGGCTCAATTTCGTCGTAGTCGTAAAACACCACCCGCCCGTGACGGGTCACGCCAAAGTTCTTCAGCAGCATATCGCCGGGGAAGATGTTCGCCGCCGCCAGTTGCTTGATAGCGTTGCCATAGTCATTCATGACCTCGTTCACTTCGTCGTCCGAGGCTTCCTGCAAATAAAGATTAAGCGGATTCATGCGTCGCTCGACGTAG
The DNA here is from genome assembly GCA_024638905.1 of Luminiphilus sp. Taxonomy (GTDB): domain Bacteria; phylum Pseudomonadota; class Gammaproteobacteria; order Pseudomonadales; family Halieaceae; genus Luminiphilus. The sequence goes on along the minus strand of JAHEJH010000119.1, from coordinate 3,906 downwards.
CAGTGTTTGATGATGAGGGCGCGACCATTAATACGAAGTTGCGAGGGGCAGGTCGCGTATAGCTCCTCCATCAACTCATCGGAAAAGCGACTGGCATCAAACACCAGGTTGTTGAATTCCTGTGTATCGGCCATGCGACCCGCGCGGTCCCAACGCTTCACAAGATGGTACTTGTCCTTCACGATTTGGTGGGTCACTTCCTTCGGTGGCGTGAAACGATCCTTTATGATTTTGAATACATATTCATAGGAAGGCAGGGTGAACACCGCCATCACCATGCCTTTGATACCCGGCGCGACGATGAACTGGTCCTCCGTCGAGCGGATGTGGCGGGTCGAGGTGCGGTAGAAGTAAGTTTTGCCGTGGCGGAAGTGACCAATCGAGCTGTAGATCTCCGAAATCTCTTTCTTGGGCATGAGTTGTTGCAGAAACAGCACGTATTGCGACGGTATCGACGCGTCGACCATGAAATAGCTGCGGGTAAAGGAGAACAACAGGCTGACCTGATCCGGACCAAATAGAAAGGCGTCCACATAGACCGCTGGGGCTTCTTCAGAGTCGTTGTGCAACAGCGGGAGCACGAAAGGCATCTGCTCCCCTGCTACGTAGAGGCGCCCGACGATGTAGCTCGCTTTGTTGCGGAAGAAGTGATGTTCCAGCACCTGTAACTCGATATCGGGATGCGTCACGTCAAACCGGGGAGCGAGGTGGCGGTCTATCGCCGAGGTAATGCTGGCTACGTCCCGAGCAAGGTCCTCGTAGGGAATGCTGAACGCATAATCTTCGAGCAGTTGGGTAAACGCCTGCGCGAAGCCCTCCCCGACCGAGTAATGATTGACCACCCGTCCCATATCGACCGGCGGTACGTCGCCCTGAGGCGAAAACACAAAGGCGTACTCGTTACGAATCGACCGATGACCAAAGTGGGAATTGAAAATGGAGTTGTAAAAGGTCTCGGCAATCTCGAAATTGGTCATGCCCTGCACCAAATCGGCGTACAAACTACGGGTTTCTGCCCAGAAGGTCAGGTCTTCAATCTGATCCCCCGCAATGAGGCGGGCCACATCAAGGGTCTCCATGACTGTCTCTTTGTAAATATCGATACGCCTGCTGGAGATGTCCTGCATGCTCGACCACTCCGCCCTCTCAAAGCGGGTGCGCGCGGCCAGAGTGATATTTTCAAACTCCGCAAAATAGGCGTAGAAGCCGTTCAGGATGACCCGGGCGAAGCGATGCTGTTTGTCCACTGGAGACCCTTGGAGAATGCTCAGGGCAGTGTAGGTGGGCGCATGCTCCGGCGCAATTTGCGCATACCGCCGATCCAGCGGTCATAGTTTTGCGCTTTGTTCAGATGGTATTGCTCTACCTGCTCGTGGGGCAGAATCAAAAACGACCCTTCCCTGAGCCCTTGAACCACAACCTCCGCCACCTGAGCAGGACTCAAAATGCCATCCAGTCCGGCGGCGCCACCGTCCGTACCGCCCAGCATGGCCGTGTCGACCGCCTGCGGGCACAAACAACTCACCTTTATTCCGTCATCACCATGGGTAATGGCTAGTGACTCGGCAAATCCGATCGCTGCGTGCTTGGTTGTGGCGTAAGCCGCCGTATAGGGTTGTGTCAGTAGACCCGCTGCCGAGACGGTATGTAAAAAGTGGCCCTCGCGGCGCTCGATCATACCAGGCAAGCAGGCACGCGCAGCGTAGATGTGTGCCATCACGTGCACTTCCCAATTCATCTGCCACACGTCATTGTTGCTCGAGGTTGCCCAGTAATCGTCCCCGTCGAGATTCAGGATGCCAGCGTTAGAGCAAAACAAGTCGATCTGACCAAATTCGGCCTCGGTTTCTGCAACCATCGCAGCGATCGCCGACTCGTCTCGCACATCCAGCGCGTAGCTCGTGCCATCCAGTTCCGCGGCCAGCTCAGCCGCCGCGTCGCCATTGAGGTCGGCGATGACTAGGCCGCGGACACCCTCCTCGCGGAACCGCCGACACAGGCCCGTACCGATCCCACTGGCACCACCTGTGACAACAACAACCTTGTCGCGAAGCTCCATGATCAGGCCGCGTAGGCGGTCTCGATGTAGCGGTTTCGGTGATAGGTCGCATCACCAAAGGTCGTGTTGATCATCATCAGTCGCTTGGCGTAATGGCCAATATCCAGCTCATCGGTCATGCCCATACCGCCGTGGATCTGAATCGCCTCACCAAACACGTGTTTGCCGTTGCGGTCGATCAGCACCTTGAGCGCATGAATGGTCTCGGCAGCCATCGCCGGGTCTTGTTTGTACTCACAGAGCGCTTTGAACAACAGCGATTTGCTCTGCTCGTAGGCCATCATGGTGTCAACCATGCGATGCTGTAGCGCCTGATAGGAGCCAATCGCCACACCGAACTGCTCGCGGGTTTTGGTGTACTCAAGCGTCTTGGCATTCAACACCCCCATGATGCCGACGGCCTCTGCGGCGAGTGCAATGATGGCCTCGTCGGTGAGTGCATCGACCACTGACAGGGCGCCGCCCTCTTCGCCCAGCAATGCATCCGCGCTTACCGAGACATCCTTGAAAGTGATGTTGGCCACACGCTGGCCGTCCATCATCGCGTAGCTCATCTTGTCGACGCCAGCCGCCGCCGCATCGACAATGAACAGTGACAAACCGTCGCTATCTGACTGATCTCCGGAGGTGCGGGCCAGTACCACAAGCTGATCAGCCTGCTCACCATTGAAGACCACCACCTTTTCGCCGTTCAGAACATAGCCATCATCCGATTTTGTGGCCGTCGTTTGGCAGTCATGCAGCGCGAAACGGCTTTGGCGCTCCACGTAAGCAAACGCACCCAATACCTCGCCACCGATAACGCGTGGCAGCCATTCGGCCTGCTGCGCCTCGCTGCCGGCGCGCTTAATGAGCCCACCAAACAGCACCACCGTGGGAAAATAGGGCTCGGCCACAAGACCCTTACCCAGCTCTTCCATCACCACCGACAGATCGACGATGTTGCCGCCAAAACCGCCGTGTTCCTCAGCGAAGGGAATCGACAGCCAGCCCAACTCGGCGAACAGCTGCCAGTTATCCCGGCTCATACCCTGATCAGAGGCAACAATGGCCTTGCGGGTGTCCCAGTCGTAGTCGTCCTGAACAAAGCGCGCGATCGAATCGCGGACCATTTGTTGCTCTTCGGAAAAATCAAAATTCATTGTTAAAGATCCCCTTACTCAAGACCGAGTACGTACTTGGCGATGATGTTTTTCTGCACTTCATTTGAGCCGCCGTAGATGGTGGCTGCGCGCCCGTACATGTAAGTCCGGCGCGCTTCCGTGGCGAACTCATGCCCCAGTGCCTCGGGGTCAAGGTCTGTCGGCAATACACCCTGGTAGTACGCCGCGATCTCCATCAGCAGCTCCTGGGTGGCCTGCTGGAGCTCGGTGCCCTTGATCTTGAGAAGTGATGACTCAGGCCCCGGGAAACCTCCTGCGGCTTGCGTTGCCAATGTGCGCAACTCGGTGAACTCGAGTGCCATCAGCTCCACCTCGATGTCAGCAAGGCGCTGCTGGAAACCGGGGTCGTCCATCAAACGCTGACCCCCATTCTCCTCTTTAGCGGCGACGTCTTTGATCACGCGGACCGCGCGCTTCACGTCAGCGACGCCGGCGATACCCGTGCGCTCATGGGCGAGCAGTGCCTTGGCAACCGTCCAGCCCTTACCGATCTCACCCACCACATTCTTGGCGGGCACGCGAACGTTGTTGAACTCAACCTCGTTGAGGCTGTGATGGTTGTCGATCGAGATAATCGGGTTGACCTTGATCCCCTCGCTCTTCATATCGATCAGGATGAAGGTGATGCCTTCCTGCTTTTTGCCCGAGTTATCGGTGCGCACCAGACAGAAGATCCAGTCTGCG
>JAHEJH010000114.1 GCA_024638905.1 Luminiphilus sp. | reverse complement strand
GAACGCTTGGCGTCCATTAACAGAGAGGGAAATAGCAGTCCATGACGGTAATCACGTTTATTCAGCATGACGGGTCAGAGCGAATGGTCGACGGTGATGTGGGGTTGTCTCTGATGGAGACCGCGCTCAAGCACGATGTGCCGGGGATTGATGCGGACTGCGGGGGAGGTGCCATTTGCGGTACCTGTCACTGCTTTGTCGAGGTCTCGGGCGATATACCTGCGCCTGACTCACAAGAAACTGCGATGCTGGGACTCAGGCCTGATCGGGCAGATAATTCTCGATTGGCGTGCCAGATCATGGTGTCAGATGGTATGGCGGATATCACGGTGCGCTTGCCTGAGTTTCAAATGTAGTGCAAACGGCTTAAGAAGTCATCGGTAAGATATTGAAAAGGCTGATAATATGAACATGACAGCGGGTATTTCAACACCAGATTATCGTGCGATGCCGCTCGAGGCTCTGGATGTTTCCGACCCACGTATGTTCCAGTACGACTATTGGCAAGAGCTTTTTGCGCGGCTCCGAGAGGAATGCCCAGTCCACTATCAGCCCGACAGTCCCGCGGGCCCTTTCTGGTCCGTCACCCGATACGAGGACATCGTCGCAATCGAGCGCGATACCGAGACTTTTTCTTCGGAGCCCTCTATCGCGATTATCGATCCCGAACCGGACATGATTCTGAGGATGTTCATTGCGATGGACCCCCCGGAGCATGATGATCAACGCCGGGCAGTTCATCACGTGGTGGCGCCGCGCAATCTTCAGGAGTTTGAGACGCTGATCCGCGAACGCACCATCGAAGTGCTGGATTCGCTCCCGGAAAATGAGCCATTCGACTGGGTCAAGCTCGTCAGCCGAGACCTCACTACAAAAATGCTGGCCACGCTGTTTGATTTTCCATGGGAGGAGCGCAATAAGCTTACAGAATGGTCAGACATGTTTACCTCCGACGTCCGAATCACCGCCGGTGAAGGGTCGACCCGCGAGGTCATCATTGAGCACATCACCGCGTGCCTGCAGCGTTTCACTGAGCTGTGGCACGAACGCAAAGGTGACGGTAAAGAGGCGTTTGACCTCATTCGCATGCTTCAGGCTGATCCCAATACCGAAAACATGGTGGATGACCCGCTGACCTATATGGGCAACATCATGCTCTTGATTGTGGGGGGTAATGACACGACCCGTAACTCTATGTCGGGCGGCGTGGTGTTCCTGAATCAGTTCCCGGATGAGATGGCCAAGGTGCGGCAGAATCAGGATCTCATACCGTCGATGGTCTCTGAGATCATTCGTTATCAGACGCCGTTACCCCATATGCGCCGCACCACGACTCGTGATGTAGAGCTCAATGGTCAAAAAATCGCGAAAGGCGAAAAAGTGGTGCTCTGGTTTGTATCGGGCAATTACGATGATGCGGTGATTGAGCGGCCAAATGACTTTTGGATTGACCGTCCGAGTGTGCGCAACCACCTTTCTTTCGGTGCCGGTATTCACCGCTGCATGGGCAATCGATTGGCAGAGATGCAACTGCGCATCCTGTGGGAAGAAGCTTTGCAGCGCTTTGAAACCATAGAGGTCGTCGGTGAGCCAAAGCGTACCTGCAATCTTTTTATCAGAGGGTTTACCGAGCTGCCGGTCAAGGTCACGCGATTTCATTCCTGAGCGGGTTCAGATTTCCCCAGTAAAGAAAAAGCCTGAAGGACCGGCTCGCAGAGCCGCTCAGTCGCTCGTATGACACCTCAATTGTGACCTCATCACCTGTCAGTCGATCGTTGATTGCTGCCGGTATCGATGGGTGTCGGAGTGGGTGGGTTTGCGCTGGCTGGGACGGTGAGGGCTGGTCTCTGGATTGTCTGCCGACCCTAGAGTCGATCGTGCCGATGCTGGCGCCGCAGGCAACTGTCTGTGTCGACATCCCCATAGGACTCTCCAGGGACGGATTCCGGGCTTGCGACCGGGCTGCGAGGCAGTTACTCGGCAAGCGCAGTAGTAGCGTGTTTCCCGTGCCACCAAGATTGGCGCTGGCACCCCTGTCTTATGAGGAGCTTAATCTCGCGAGTAAGGCGCATTGTGGCAAGGGCATCAGCAAGCAGGCGTTTTATCTGCTGCCCAAGATCCGGGAGGCCGAGGCGCTCTTGCGTTCACCCAACAGCGATGGCTTGGACTGGCTGGAAACACATCCGGAACTCTGTTTCACAAGCTTTAATGCAGCCCTGCCGATGGAAGACAATAAGAAGACCGAGGCTGGGTTTTGCGAGCGTAGAAGTGTTTTGGCTCGTCATATACCGGCTCGAACCATTGACCGGCTGCTCCGGAGCTTGATGGCGTCAGTGCCGCGTGCGCAGTGTGCGAGGGACGATATGTTAGATGCGCTAGTCTGTGGTGCTGTAGCGCGCCTTGATGCCACAGGGCGGGGCTGTCTGCCGCTGGGCAAGCGGGACTTTGATGAAGTAGGGCTACCCATGCGCATTTGTTATCCAATACCCACCGCGTTCTAGTGAAATAAGCAGTGACTGAGATAGCTAACAATCATCCGCTGAGAAGGCAGCGCCGGCTGAGGCAATGGCATCGTCTTGTCGCGCTGGTGACATCGTGTCAGCTGTTGCTCTGGACCCTGAGCGGCCTGTATTTCGCATTCATTGATATCGATTATGTGCGCGGCCACCAGTTCAAGCGGAGTAGCCCGCCGACTCAGCTTGACTTGTCGCAGTTGAAGGCTGGATTGGTATCGGCCAGCAAGGTCGTGATTCAGGAGCGCCTTGCTGGCGAGCTCATAGTCGGTGTGCAGACAGATGACGGAGTACAGTGGCTGGATGAGCAGGGCGTACCGATCGCTGCGCTTTCTGGAGAGCAAGCGTTGAGACTGGGCGCTGACAGGACGATGATCAAGCCCGATCAATTTGAGTGGGTCGACACTGATATGCCTGGCAGTGAGTATCGCGGCGCGCCGCTGCCGCTGTGGCGACTGTGGAGAGCAGAGGATCCTGATCGCGTTGCTTACGTTGATGCCATGTCGGGTGGCGTGACAGTGGTGCGTCATGACGCGTGGCGCTGGTGGGACTTCTTATGGTCGCTGCACATCATGAGCTACGAGGATCGGGATACGATCGGGACGTGGCTGCTCAGGATCTTCTCATTGCTCGCGTTGGCAACCGCGGTGTTGGGATTGTGGTTGTCACTGCACACCCGCGTCCGCCGGACTTCTCAATAGAATACGCGCACCCAGATGTAAGCGAAGAACAGGCCGGTTAGGTACGCCACCCAGGCACCTGACAGCAGCCAGACATTGAGCCGGCGCAGCCGAGCACAGGCAGCGGCTTTGATCGGGTCTACAGGGCAGGGCGCATGGCGCTGTTGCCACCACAGCAGGGTGCTGGCGGCCATCATCCCGCCCGATAGGACGAACAGAATGTCTTTGTGGGCTGACAGCCACATAATGCCCGGTATTGCTGAGGTGAGTCCCGCCATCACTGCGCCGGCGCCGATCGAAATCAGCAGTGCGGGCAGTGCGCAGCACAGGAGCGTCGAGGTGCTGCCGAAAAGCGCCAGTGATGGTGCAATGCTGTCTCGCCAATCGCCTCTCATGTAGCGGTGCCAAGTGCCTCGTCACCACGACGCACATCAGCGATTCGGTAGCCCGCCTGCACGGCAAGATCAGCAATCGTCTGATCACTCATGGAAGCGCCGGGAACCAGCACCAAGTTGAGTGCTTTGGTATCGAGGTCGACGTAGATCGCGGCGACTTCCTCTCGTTTGCTAAAGATTTTATTCATAGCCAGCGCACAGAAGTCACAGACAACACCCAAGACGTCTGCCACGATGGGTTCTCCGCCTTGTGCCAACGCAGAGTCTATGTCCTGGGTGCGGGCCAGGATGGGCCCATCACTAGCGCCGTGTCCAGCATGGGTGGCAGGGCCTGAATCAGCCCCATCGTGGTTGCGATCATGATGCTCATGCACGTCGGGCGTCGCATGATTTTCGTGGTCGTGGTGTTCCTGCGCAGTGGCACAAAGGCAGAGGCAGAGTGCAGTGGTTATGACGATGGTTTTTATCAGTAAGTTCATCGCAACGCTCCTTCTCAAAAGCGGTATGTGAAGTTTAATAGCGGTTGGTTAACAGTGAGGTTGTAGCCGGCTTCGACAAGCAGTGGGCCCTTAAAAAGACGTACTAGAGGGGTGGCGGTTACCGAATCGGGATCAGAAGGGCGGTGGTCTATTTCGAGCATTAGCCAGGTGTGAAGGTCACCGCTGTCGCCCTCATACGGCGCGAATCCGGCGCGGAACACCTGCATGAACTGGCTGGCATAGTTGCCGGCCTCTAGGTAGCGGTTTCGATACCCGACAAAAACTGAGCGTGTCTCCCAGTCAGCCATTACACCCCCGTAGATCGCCATCTGATCAGATCCATCGTTGTCACTGATCCCGGAGGCAACTCCGATACCTCCGTGGAAGTACAAATTGCCTTGGTAATCCGCACCAAACCATCTTTTGGCCAAAAAAGTCGGATGAACGCTATAGAGTGCAAAATCTGAGTCGCGATTAACCTCGGTCTTCAGTCCTAAGGACATGGTCGGAGATGGCGTGTAGTGCACGAGCGCCGAGCTCGATTGCCGGTCTGATTCCCCTATCACGGTCCAGCCGCCCGCATAGGAGACTGGACGTGCGAGCGACGCTATGGATGTCAGGCATCCCAAGGCCAGCAGGAGCAGAGCCCGCATTGCTATCACTTTTTCTTGCCTGTCAGGATGGAGACAAGCTCGGTCACCTTCTCCCTGCGCTCACCCGTCTCGCCGGCTTCGAGGGCGTGTTGCACACAGGTATCAACGTGGTCATCAATAATCAGTGTCTCCAGGCTGCTGAGCGCCGAGCGCGCGGCCTGGACCTGCCTGACCACGTCGATGCAGTAGCGACCTTCGGCCACCATCTTGCGCACGGCCCTGATCTGGCCCTCTATGCGCGCAAGGCGGGCGTCTGCTTTGCGCTGCGTTTCGTCTCTCATTTACGCATCTCCTGATTGATGGCTGAAATACCCCATAGGGGTATTCTAAACGAATCTCAGCATACCCCCATAGGGTATGAAGACCAATAGCTCCCAGACGATTTCAGATGTTACGGAGTCAGCGTCTGCGAGGCGTATACCTGAAGGCGCTGATTTGTTGGCGAAAGCGGTGAGTAGACGAGCTAATCTTCAGCGTGTTCTGGCGCGTATACGGGTGCAGAGTCGAGGAGTTTTGCTATGAAAGGGCATCCCGTTGCGTATTCGCGAAGCGTGATCACCGAGCTGATGGTGCCGAGTTACGCCAACTTTGGTGGCAAAGTGCACGGCGGCACGCTGATGTCGTTGATGGACAAATTGGCTTACGTCTGTGCCAGTAAGCATGCAGGCAATTACTGCGTCACGGTTTCAGTCGATAACGTGCAGTTTTTGCGTCCTGTCGAAGTGGGCGAGGTGGTATCGCTGATGGGGTCGGTCAATTACGTTGGCACAAAATCGCTCGTCGTAGGGATCAAAGTGGTCGCCGAGAATTTACAGGATGGGGTTAGCAAGCACACCAATACCTGCTACTTCACGATGGTCGCAAAGGATTCGGACGGCTCTACTGCGGAAGTACCGCCTCTGATCCTTGAGAGTGAGGAAGATGTCAGACGTTTTTGTAGCGCGTTACAACGACGGCGGATTCGGGACGAGGGCGTGGCGTTTATGACTGATTACAAGTCGTCCTTCACGGATCATTATGCCGTTGCCGATCTGCTCTCAGAGGAGCGGTGTGTCTTGTCTATGAGGGATTCCTGAGGCTCAGGAATGTGCATCTGTAGCTTGCGCGGGAGAATCTGACCCCGCCGTCACGCCCGTCAGGCTGAGCACCATTAATGCGCTTAACGTGGCGAGCACCGCCATGCCGATAAAGGCAAAAGTGTAGTCACCCTGCCACTCCCTGATACGGGCAATCGTCTGCGTGCCGAGTGCGCCGCACAGCGTGTCGATCAAGACGATTGTCGCCAGAATGCGCCCATACAGGGGCCCGCTGTACTGCGCTGCGATCAAAATCTGGATGCAGGTAAAAGCGCCGCTGAACCCCAGCCCGGCGAGCACGGCGTAGCCGTAAAGCAACATGGTTGCGTCTGGCGTCATCTGGCTGAGCGCAATCAATGCGATCGCCAGCATCAGAATTGCAGTCGCCATGACTCGATGCAGATCGAAGCGGTCAGACAGCAGGCCAAAGCAGAATTTACCCACCACCGAGCAGCCAAAAAACAGACTAAAGACAGATGGCAGAGAGGATCTTGCGAGTCCGACGTCTCTGGCCAGGTGAATAGACTGATGCTGGGTCAGCGCGATGATAACGAACCATAGGCTGCCCGTGGCAAAGACAATCGCAGCGAAGCGGCGCGTCAGGAGGAGCGGGATGACGCGCTCCCCCAGACCCGATGAGGGTTCGGGGGATGCCGAGGCTGGCATCACGCGCCTTCCATCGCGCAGCAGCAACCAGACGCTGCCCAGCATCACCGAGCCAACCCCGACGCCTGTCAGCAGCACGGTTTGCCGCCAACCCAGTTGCTCGATGCCCGTTCCGACAGCGAGTGGGA
>JAHEJH010000113.1 GCA_024638905.1 Luminiphilus sp. | reverse complement strand
TCACGCCGTAGTGCTGGCCCGTCCGATCCAGTGCGGCCGCCAGTTGATCGACCAAGAAATCAATCTCTGAGCGCTCGGTGACGAAAGGCGGCGCCATGATCATCGCGTCCCCGGTCTGGCGCACCATGAGGCCCTGAGTAATCGCCGTATCGCGGCAGTAGACTGCGGCAGCCGACTCGGGCGCCAGTCGCTCGCGGGTCGATTTGTCGCGCACCAACTCCACCGCAGCAAAGAGTCCCTGAACTCGCACCTGTCCCACAATCGGGTGATCTGCCAGCTCAGTCAGCCGACTAGAGAAATGCGGCGCGAGGTCCACCACGCCCTGCTCGATAATTCCGGTCTCCTCAAGAATATCCAGTGTGGCCAGACCCGCGGCGCAGGAGGCGGGATGTCCCGAATAGGTCAGGCCGTGGGCAAACTCGCCACCCCCCGACAACAAGACCTCAGAAATCTTTTGGCTGATCAAACTCCCGCCCAACGGCATGTAACCGTTGGTGACTGCCTTAGCAAAAGTGACGAGATCCGGCTCGGTCCCATAGGTCTCAAAGCCAAACCATTTGCCGGTGCGGCCAAAGCCACAAATGACCTCATCGGAGATCAAGAGAATATCCCGTTCGTCGAGGATTCGCTTTACTTCAGGCCAGTAAGAATCCGGGGGCACGATCACACCGCCGGCACCCTGTACGGGCTCCGCAATGAACGCCGCCACACGATCCTCACCCAGCTCATCAATCTTTTTCTCGAGCTCGCGAGCAGCGGCGATACCAAATGCCTCGGGATCGAGGTCCGCACCCTCCTCGAACCAATGCGGCTGTTGGATGTGGTGCACGTAGTCTAGGCCCATGGTCTGCTTGTGCATCGCTGACATACCACCCAGCGTGGAGGCCGCAATCGTGCTGCCGTGATAGGCGTTTTGGCGGCTGATGATCAGCTTCTTTTCGGGCTTACCCAGCAAATCAAAATAGCGGTGTACCAGCTTGATCTGAGTGTCGTTGGCCTCTGACCCGGAGTTGGTGAAGAACACGTGCTGGAATCGCTCAGGCGTGACCTGGGAGAGCCGCGCCGCCAGCTCAGCTGCCGGCTGGTTCGAGCACCTGAAGAAATTGTTGTAGAAAGGGAGCTCGGCAAGCTGCTCGGCCACCGCTTGCTTGATGCGCTCCTGGCTGTAGCCCAGATTGCAGCACCACAATCCCGACATCCCGTCCTGAATTTTATTGCCATCAGAGTCGTAGATATAAATATGCTCGGCGCGGCTGACGATGCGCCCCCCGTGCTTGGCGTAATCTTTAAAATCCGTGAAGGGATGCAGATGGTGCGCCTGATCCAGCTTCTTGAGTGCTTGCGTATCGAGCGTCGCGGTCATGGTGCTTTCTCCTCGGATTTGGTCTGCCACACTATAGCGGCCCGGGCCCCGCACAGGGGTTGATTGCGCCGTGAGTATCACACCGGGCAACCGGCGTGTCAGTAACCCCAAAGGGAGAGCTTGGTGGACAGGGCGCGCCGCGGCGCGCACACTTCTGCCTCATATCAGGAGCTAACAGTGACTCTGGAACGCGTCGACGAACAATACCGCGGTCTGACTTACCCCTGGGGCAGACTGGAACACCCCGGCGATGAACCTTTCGAGGTGGCGCCCGGCGTCTGGTGGGCGCGGTTCACCATGCCGGGACCTCTAAACCACATCAACCTGTGGTTGCTGGAGGACGGAGACGGCTGGACCATTGTCGATACCTGCCTCAATCTGGATTCTGCCAAAGAGCGATGGGAATCCCTGTTCACGGGCTTCATGGCGGGCAAGCCCGTCCACCGAGTGATCTGTACTCATATGCACCCCGACCACATTGGTCTGGCGGGTTGGCTCTGTGAGCGTTTCGACTGCGATTTGTATATGACACAGGCAGAGTTCCTGACTGGCAGCCTGATCATGGGTTACACGGGTGAAGCGGCTCCACCACCGGCGATCTCCTTTTATCACCGCACCGGGTTCACCGACGAGCAGTTGGAGAATTACAGGGAGCGCTTTGGCAGCTTTGGCCAGTTCGCCACGCCGCTGCCCCACAACTACCAACGCCTCAGCGACCGACAAACACTGTCGATTGGCGGCCGATACTGGCAGGTAGTGGTGGGTCAGGGACACTCACCCGAGCACGCATGCCTCTATTGCCCGGCGCTACAGTTGGTCATTGCAGGCGATCAGATCCTGCCTCGTATCACGCCCAATGTCTCGGTCTTCCCAACGGAGCCCGATGGCAACCCGCTTGAGGCGTGGCTGGCTTCAAGCACCCGCTTATTGGGCATGCTGCCCGACGATCTGCTGGTGTTACCCGCACATCAAGCACCCTTCACCGGGGTTCGAGTGCGCCTCAACCAGATTATCGACAGCCATCGCCTCGCTCTAGCAAAACTTTATGATCTATTGATGGAACCCAAGCTCTTGCCGGAATGCTTCAACTGCCTCTTTGGCAGAGATATTGGCGATAACGAAATTCAGATGGCAACCGGCGAGACTGTGGCACACCTGAATTATCTCTGGCACCGCGGTAACATTCAGCGACGGGTAAACAGTGACGACCGATATGAGTATCAGTCAGACCCCGAGGCACACTACATAGACGCCGAGTAGAACCCTTTGACGACGCTCCGTACTCGAATCAAAACCCTTGCTTACCGCTGGTACTACCGGCGCATGAATCGTTTAGCGTGGGAGGGTGCGCCGTCCCCTGAGATCAAAACCAGCTTTCTGCAGCTCCCTTTACCCGAGCAAACACTTGGGGCGCGGATGTATCACGGCTCACGGCACCATCCTCTCATCATCTACTTCCATGGTGGCGGCTGGACAATAGGCGATCTGGATACCCACCATCCTTTCTGCCTGCGGCTCGCTGATCAAACCCACTGTACGATCATGTCCATCGATTATCGGCTGGCCCCGGAGCATCCCTTCCCCGCGGCCCATGAAGACGCCATGGCGGCATCGCGATGGATTATCGACAACCTCAACGCGCTGGCCCCCAACAATGGCGAGGTGGTCATTGCAGGAGACAGCGCCGGCGGAAACCTGACGCTTGCGACTGCAGTTCGCCTGCCGGACGAGCCGCGGCTCAGGGGTTGCCTGATGCTTTACCCGGCCATGCAGCACTACCACGCCGCCATGCGCTCCTACACGGAGCACGCAAAGAGCGGGCCGCTGACCACTTCAATTATGCGCTGGTTCATGGATACCTATCTGGACGGATTGGCGCCGGCAGACCCCGCGACAGAAATCATGTTTCCGGGGAAGCGCATCCCGCTCAGTGGTTTTCCCCGCTCATTGTTGGTGACCGCAGAAAAAGACCCGCTCAGGGATGATGGTAGGCGCTTAGCGAATGCTCTGCAGCGCGCCGGCGCGACGGTACAACACGAGCATTTCTCTCAGGAAGCGCATGGATTTCCGTGCTCGGAGGGGCCCACCCCCGGACACGACCGCTTTATGTCGCTGACCAAGGCCTGGATCGAGGCAATCAGCGCGCGGTAATGCGCTCCAACGTGTCCATGATCTCTGCCTTTGTGAGCAGACGCGGCGAGACATAGCCATCACTCTCATCCATCGCAGCATGGGCCAGCACCGTCCAATCAGCTGGCTGGATGCGCGGGTCAGTCTCGGCGATGCCGACTTTGGCGATCAAATCCTGTACCGCCTCAACAAACGCCTGGGCCCTTGCCGCGGGTGAGGCGGCATCGGACACATTGGTCACGACAGCGAGTTCGGCCAGTGCGGTCTCTGCCTCGGCGAGACAGGCTTTGAGGACATGCGGTAACGCGAGCGCGTTGGCCTGTCCGTGGGGAATGCCGTAACGGGCGCCCAGCTGGTGTGCAATCGCATGGACATTACCGACGCCCACCTGGTTGATCGCAATACCCGCGTGGTAAGCGGCCACCGCCATACCCTGACGGGCCTCCAGATCTTCGGGATGCTTCACCGCCTGCTCAAGCCAGCGAAAAACGCCCTGAATGGCAAGGCGGCCGTTCTCTTTTCGCGTGCCTCGATCCCAAATACAGATATACGCCTCGATGCCATGGGTCAGCGCGTCGATGCCCGTTGCCGCCGTGACGGGTGCCGGTAATCCCAGTAACAGATCCGGGTCCAGCGCGACCGCCTGTGGCAGCAGGTCCTCGCCCACAATAATGTGCTTGAGCTTCTCTTCCGGATCTTTGATGACCGCCCCCATCGTTGCCTCACTGCCGGTACCGGAGGTAGTAGGAATGGCGTAAATCGGCAGGACATCGTCGGGCACTTTGTTCAGACCAACCCATTTGTCGGGTGACTCATCACTGGTCCGGGTGCACGCGATGATCTTCGCCGCATCCATAGAGGATCCGCCTCCCACCGCCACGATCGCCGTACAACCCGCCGCCCGCAGCACCTCTGCACCCTCCATCACATGCGCGAAAGTGGGATCGGGGTCGACGCCGGCATACCAGTGGAGATTCACCCCCGCGTCCGCAAGAGATGCCAGCGCCCGCTCGGCCAGGCCCAGCTCCTTCAGTGCCTTGTCAGTCACCACCAAAATATCGGTGTGGCCAATGTCGACGATGCGTCGACACAGATCAGCACTGGCGCCCCGACCGACATAAGACAGATGCACACCTGTCGCCTTGTTACCAATGAGCAACTTGATCAGCCCCAGCTTGAAACCGCGCTTGAATCGCCTAACCGGCATGGATCGCAACATGGCGATGTCTCCCAGAGATTTTCTTGTCGCAGTAGTCTATCGTCACCGCTCCAAGGACGACAGTCCGGGATCTAAAATAGGGAAACGCGCGCTATGGACAGACACTTCATCCACTTCGAGACACCGGAGCTGGCCACAGTAGTCAGCGATACGGCACCCCCGCCGGGGCCGGAAGAAGTGCTCATCGCCGTGGATCATGCCGGTATCAACCGCGCCGATCTGCTACAGCGCCTCGGGCTCTATCCGCCACCGGAGGACGCATCACCCATACCGGGACTGGAAGTCGCAGGCCAAGTGGTCGCTGTCGGAGAGAGGTGTTCATCATTACAGGTGGGCGATCGGGTGTGCGCGCTAACCCATGGCGGCGGCTACGCCTCCCATGCCATCGCCCGCGAGGACCACTGCCTCACCCTGCCGGATAACCTGTCCACTGAACAGGGTGCCGCGCTGCCCGAGGCACTGTTAACCGTGTGGTACAACGTCATGGAGCGGGGTCAGCTGTCAGCGGGTGAGACAGTGTTGATCCACGGGGGCAGCAGCGGTATCGGCTCGATCGGTATACAAATGGCAGCGGCGCTTGGCGCTAACGTGATTTCCACCGCGGGCTCAGCGGCCCGATGTGATGCGGTCAAAGCGCTCGGCGCTTCGTTTGTGGCGAATCATCGCGAGGGTAGCCTCACCGAACAGTTCACTGACGCAGGCTACGGCGGAAGCGTCGATGTCATTCTGGATATTGCAGGTGGCGACCTGATGCAAGCCAATCTGGATCTTGCTGCACCCGACGGCCGCATTGTGTGTATTGGCGTGATGCGTGGCATGCAGAGCGAGATCAATCTCGCCACGCTGTTTATGAAGCGCTTAACGCTGACAGGCAGCACGCTGCGCAGACTCGACACCGGGGAGCGCGCGCGTTGCTTCACCGCGATTCGCGAACGCGTCTGGCCACAGGTGGTCGCGGGCGATATTCGACCCCTCGTCGACACGATTTACCCTCTGGCTGACGTGCTGGAGGCCCACGAACATATGCGCTTGGGGACACATTTTGGTAAGTTGGTGCTGGATTGCCGGACAGGGTAAGCACCCACGGATAGCGGCACGATGACACAACCCCCGGCGGACAACCCCAGCCGCGGATCGATCAGGAAACAGTTCTCCATGCGTTCATTGCTTGCTGACACTCTTTCGAAAGCCCTGCTCGTAGGAGCCATGACCCTACCGATACTGTTGATCGGATGCGGTGGCGAGAGCGTGGCAGAGGTCCCGGAGGCCTCAACTACGGCATCTGCGCCCGCAGAGTTCAGGGTCTCAGAGCCACTGAACCTGCCACGGGACAACGTTCTGGCGAGCGTCGATACCGCGACTGATCAGGCAGAGACCGCTGATGCCCCAGCGAGCAGCTCCGGGACCGGCTCTGGCGGCCTGAAACGCTTCGGGGTCATGCCGCATTTTGGTGACCTCGACACCATGGTCGAGCGCCGCGCCATCCGGGTGCTGACCGTGTATGGCCCGGGCCGCTACTTTCTCGAGGACGGGCCGCGTGGGACGGTTCAGGAATATGCCGACAAGCTGCAAAAAGTGGTCAACGAGGCCTTCAAAACTGGCCTGCTGACTGTGCAGGTCGCGGTCATCCCCGTAGCAAGGGACCAGCTCTTCCCTGCGCTGCAGGCAGGCTATGGCGATATTGTCATGGCGGGCACCACTGTGACCGACAACCGGCAAGCTGAAGTCGACTTCACCAACCCGGTGAGCAAGCCCCTCAAGGAAGTCCTTATTACCGGTCCGAGCGCACCGCGTCTCGGATCGCTGGCAGACCTGTCAGGCAAAACCGTGTATCTGCGCCTCTCGAGCAGTTATGCGGAAAGTGTCCGCGAACTGAGCCAAAAGCTGGTTG
>JAHEJH010000109.1 GCA_024638905.1 Luminiphilus sp. | reverse complement strand
TTGTCGCCAAAAATTCACTAATTTGTCACTTGCGAGCGACAAATTTAAGAGCAAAATGCGCGCCTCTTTTCGCAACATCAATTAGTATCTGAGCGCACACCATGAGCACCTTTAGGCCCGTATCGTCATTGCTGTGCACGACTGCCTTTCTGTTGGCTGGTCATGGGCTGCACATGACGTTTTTGCCGCTGCGCGCGAGTGAGCTGGGTCTCTCGCAGACGCTGATCGGACTGAGTGGATCGGCCTACTTTGCAGGCTTTTTGACCGGGGCGCTGGTGATTCCACCGATCATCGCTCGCGTTGGCCACATCCGCAGCTTCACGGCCTTACTGGCGATATTCCTATCGAGCTTCCTGTTCCTCAGTCTTGTTGACGAGGGCATCTTCTGGGTCTTAGTCCGCTTTGTGCTGGGCGCCGTCATGTGCGGCTCCTACACCGTAATTGAGAGCTGGCTGGCTGAGCAGAGCGACAGTAGCCGCCACGGCCGGGTGCTGTCGGTATACACCGCAATTGTTCTGATCTCGATGGCGGTGGGCCAGTACCTGTTGGGTCTCACTGAAGCCAATCCGCTTTACCCCTTCATATTGGTATCGCTACTCGTGGGCCTGGCGATCGTACCCGTCAGCCTGACGCGCTCGCTTGCACCCGCCCCGGTGCCGGCGACCCGCTTCAATTTCTTCAAGCTGTATCGTCGCTCCCACACCGCCTTTGCCGGCGCACTGGGAGCGGGCGTGGTCATGGGCAGTTTCTGGGGTTTGGGCGCAATTTACGCGCTGGCGCAGACCAACGACCCAAGTTTTGTTCCCGCGTTCATCGCCGCCAACATCATCGGCGGCGCCTTGTCCCAGTACCCAATCGGCATGGCCTCGGATCGCATCGATCGGCGCTACGTGCTGGCAGCACTGTGTGCTGCCAGCAGTTTGTCTGCGTTTGGTTTGGTCTTGGCGGAGTCTCCCGAAACATTACTGTTGGGCTCGTTCGCCTTCGGTGCTTTTGCCAACTCTCTTTATGCCGTCTCACTGGCCAAAGCAGCTGACAATTCAAAGCGTGAAGAATTTGTCACGATCGCTTCGTCCGTCCTACTGCTGAATGCCCTGGGATCCGCGAGCGCCGCTCTGGTTGTCGGCTGGGCGATGCGCAGTTTGGGTGACGGCGCGCTGTTTGCGTTTGTTGGGGTCGCGAGCCTAGTGACTGGCGTCTTCATCGTCTTGCAGCCACCCGGCCGCACCGCCGTCACCGTCGAAGAACAAGGCGAATTTATACCCGCGACATCGGCCATGGCACCGGCGGCCTTTGATCAGGACCCGCGCTCCGATGAAGAAGTGGAGTACGAGCCAGTGACACCCCCGGATTCTGAGTTTGACGCGCCGCTCGAGTTTACCGACACCGAGGTGCCTGGCGCCGCGGCCTGACGAGCAGGTGCTCCTCACCCACAGACGACAGACCCTCGGCAACTGACAAGGCCCTGCAGGCTCTCTTCATTTTTAGTCCAGCTATCCCGGTGAGTGCGGCAGCCCTAAATCGCCGCGAGGAATTGGGGAAAATAGGCCACTGAGTCATTGCGACAACCCAGGTCATGGCTGCTTGTCAAAGCGATTTTACCGACCGCACCCAGCGCGTTTTAGGAACGTAAAAAAAAAGATTCCACGGCGAGACATTCGGCTCCATACTGCCGCGCAAAATCACAGCTCGCGCGCTGCTTACGGAGTAACGCCATGTCATCACCTGCGATCACCATCGGGCCCCGAGTCCGAAAATCCCCTTTTTATGACGCCACCATCGAGGCAGGCGCTCAGGCCTTTACCATCTATAACCATATGTTCATGCCTACCAGCTACGGTGATACCACAGCCGAGTACTGGGCGATCGTCGAGGGCGTCTCGCTATGGGATGTCGCCGCGGAACGGCAGGTGGAAATCATCGGACCCGATGCTCTGGCACTGACCCAACTTTTGACCCCCCGAGACATCGACAAGTGTCCGATCAACCGGGCCCGTTACGTAGTCTTTGTCGATGAGAACGGCGGCATCATTAACGATGCCGTCATGTACCGACACGCCGAGAACCACTTTTGGCTGTCACCCGGTGATGGCGACGTCTTGCTGTGGGCCAAAGGTGTCGCCGCACAAAGTGGTCTGGATGTGACCGTCCGCGAACCCGATGCGTCGCCGCTCCAACTGCAGGGCCCGCTGGCACCGCGGGTGGCGCAAAAGCTCTTTGGCGATCTGGCCACTGAGCTCGGCTACTACCACTTCTGTCACACCTCGCTAGAGGGCATCCCGGTCGTGCTTAGCCGCACAGGTTGGAGCGGCGAGCTGGGCTACGAGATCCTTCTTAAGGACGGCAGTAAAGGCACCGCACTGTGGGACCTGTGTATGGCAGCGGGTGCTGAGTTCAATATCCAAGCCGCCTGCCCCTCACTGGCACGCAGTATGGAAGGCGCGCTGCTCTCCTACTGCAGTGATATCACCCTGAATGACAGCCCCTTTACAATCGGTATGGATAGGCTGCTGGATATCGACAAGCCCCATGACTATGTCGGTAAGGCCGCGCTTCAGGCCATTGCTAAGACGGGCCCTGAGCGCCGCTTGGTAGGCGCCAACTTTGGCGGCGAACCGGTAACACCGAATCAGCATTTCGTGGATGTGAAATTCGGCGATGACGTGATCGGCCACGTGACGCGCTACTGCTGGTCACCGCGGCTGGAGCACAACATCGCACTCATCAACGTGCCAACCGCTTTTGCCGCAACGGGTACAACGCTGTCGCTGGACGCGGGCGATGGCTGGCGCGAGGCCGAAGTCGTGGACATCCCATGGATACCGGCCGAGAAGGTCATCCCTGCCTTCGATTAGCGCATCGAGCACTGGCGCCCGCGTCTTTGATCTTATCTTCTCAGCGGAGGTTGCCCTCTAGACTGTTGCCCACCCTGAATTAAGGCGCCACTTGCATACGTGAACGAGTTGCGGACCGGGCCCGTATAACCCTGTACTGACCTTCAATAAAAAGGTGGAAACAGCCATGTCAAAATATCAGCTAGGTGGCGATTACCCCGAGGCGACTGAGAAACTTGATCGCGGTGTGCTGGGCTTCTTCAGCGCCGCCGAACGCATCCTGCTGGTCATCATCAGCCTGCTTACCATGCTGGCGGTGGCGCTGGAGCTCACGTCATTTTTTGACGCAGGCCGCGTCCGACTGGCCGACCTACTGTTGCTGTTTATCTATCTTGAGGTCATCGGCATGGCCTATGCCTACTACGCGACCCACAGCGTGCCCGTCACCCTGCCGGTGCTGATTGCGATCACGGGCATCACGCGGCTGATCATTCTGCAGGGCAAAGAGGCCGAGCCCAGCAAACTGCTTTTTGAGGCCGGCGCCGTGCTGCTGCTGGCGGTTGCGTTAGCGATTCTGAGCTGGGCATCACAGCGCTCACCCTCCATGAACTCCAGCGAGCACTCCAGCGAAAACCCCGACCACTGATCTCGCAGCCCTGATCAGCCCGTCAGACCTTATCTATGTCGCGGTGCCCTCGCACCGCGGTGCTACCATCGCGCCATGACGATCCACCCTCTGATAACCGAAATAACGGGCCCTGACCTGGCCGTTGCATGGGCGCCGCTCGTACTACTGTTGGGTGATCCTCATCCTGAAGAATGGGAAGACATTGCCGCCGCGGCACCGGCGCGCCAACAGGAGTTTGTAGCGGGTCGACTCCTGGCGCGCACACTGGGCGAAACGTTGGGTCTGCCGCCCGCACCGCTGCGCCGCGCCGAAGACCGTTCCCCTGTTTGGCCGAGTGATCGTACGGGCAGCCTCTCTCACTGCGACACGCTCTGTGCCGCCGCCGTTGGCAAACGTAGTGCAATCCAATCGGTCGGTGTCGACGTGGAAACCATCGGCCGCGTGGAATCGAAACTATGGCCAACCCTGTTCACTGAAAGAGAAGCAGACTATTTGAGCTCGCTTGCGCCGGAGGCAATCGGGGTTGAAGCCACCCTGTTCTTTAGCGCAAAGGAGAGTTTCTACAAGTGCCAATACCCACTCACGCAGGAATGGGTGGGCTTTCAGGATGTCGAGGTCGCACGCACCGACAAAGCGTTACTCACCGTGGCCCCCACCAACGGCGCGGCACAGGCTTGGCACGCAGCACCCATCCACGCCGTGGAAATGAGTGAATCACATGTCGCGACGGTGATGCTGTTGCCGGCTTGAGGCAGACCTCGCCCTCAGAACAAACTGTGCTCCCCCCGCTCGGGCAACGCGATCTCACCTGACGCCAGCCCAGTGTAAAACGCCTGCAACGTATCGTCGCCAAACTCGGGGGTCGCTTCAGCGTCGTAACGCTCGGCAGTCGCGTCCCAGCACAGCATCGACTCGGTGGCATAGAACTTGGCAATGCGTAGAAACTCCATACGGTCTCGCATGCTTTGCGATACCAGCGCCAGCGGGCTGATCAACCAGCGGATCCAATCGAACATCTCGGGTGGCAGTGAGGTGGTGCGAAAAGGCTGGCCCAGTGTCTCGCACAACAACCGCCCCTGATCCTGTGGCGTGAGCGCCGGACCTGGGCCGCCGATGGGCAGCACCGCAGTACTCAATGGCGGCGACGCCAGCTTCGACACCATGAACCTTGCCAGATCGCGATCGGAAATGGGTTTGCAGGCGGTGGTGTTGCCGCTGCTGAATAACAGGAAGGGTTTGCCCGCGCGGACCCGCTCGACCTGACCCACCAGTGAGCGAAAAAACGCGGTGGCGCGGATAATTGTCGCGGGCACCGAAGATTCAGCCAGCAACGCCTCGAACTTCAGCTTCTCGCGCTGAAACGCGAGTCTGGGCATCTGCACGCAAATGGCGGAGAGCAGCACGAAGTGACGGACTGTTCCGCGCTCAGCGTATTCGAGGAGCTTACGATTGGCCTCAAATTCTACCTGCCGCGCATCGCGGGGCGCGCCGCTCCGACTCGCCAGACAGGAGATCACCCCGTCCACTGGCGGCACCTGCTGGTGCCAGTCCGCATCGTCTGTCAGTGAGACTTCGATCCGGGTCACGGAATCTTGGGCGTCCATCGTGAGTTGGCGGCCGGGCCGCACCAGTGCCACCACCTCATGACCTTGAGCAACCAGCTCGCGCAGTACTGCCTGCCCGATGTAGCCTGTTGCACCTGCCAGCAGTACCCGCATCACCCGCACCCGTCTTCCATCTGCCCACCCTAGGCGGGCCGCTCGCTACGGTCAATGTCGGCTGGACAAGCCGGCAATCGCCCTGTGTTTTCGCTAGAGTGCCTCTCCCCGGCCCCGAGCCTCACAGCGACGTGCTGCTCCAGCATGACCACCTTCACCACTAAGGCCAAAATGAAAGACATCCCATGCTCGCTGCGCGCCACCGCCGCGGCTGAACCCGAGAACAAAGGCGCAATAGCTGAAGCCAAGGGTGGCCTTAGCGCAGCAGACCACTCGCGCGTCATCGAGATGGCCTGGGAAGACCGCACGCCCTTTGAGGCCATTGAGCGTCTTTACGGGCTTCCCGAAGCAGCGGTGATTCGGTTGATGCGCCGGTCGCTGAAATCGAAAGCGTTCAGGAACTGGCGCCAGCGTGTTTCGGGCCGCGTCACCAAACACGGCGCTCGTCGGGAGCCGTCAGTATCGCGCGGATACTGCGCGACCCAATACAAGCAGCGCTCAAAGTAGGCTCACTATGGAAACACTCGCGCTTTACATCGTTGCCGCCACTTTAGGCGCCATGCTGTTCTTCGCCGTGGGCATAGCGCCCACCGTTTTTCAGGCACTCCCGGTCGAACAAGCCGGCTTGTTCCTACGCAAACTCTTTCCCCGGTATTACCTTGCCCTGATCGTGGGATCCGGTCTGGCGGGCTGCTTATGGATCAGCAGTGCACCCCTGGCGGGGGCTGTCTGCCTGCTCATTGCGCTATCGACACTTTGGATTCGGCAGCAACTGGTGCCTCACATCAACCAACTGCGCGACGCCGAACTCGCCGGTGATGCCGCAGCGGGTGCGCGCTTTGCCACGCTGCATCGTGTGTCGGTCATCATCAATATGGTTCAATTGCTGGCGTTGGTCCTTCTGCTGTTCAAGTACTGAGGTTACCCCGCCATGAACCCGGAGCTGTTGTGGGTGTTTATCCCCACGATTGCCGCCATCTCGCTCACCCCCGGCATGTGTATGACACTGGCCTTCACGCTGGGCCTTTCACAGGGCTACCGGCGCACGCTGTGGATGATGTGGGGTGAATTAGCGGGCGTCGCAACGGTGGTATCGACCTGCGTGCTATTACTCGCCTGGATCCAGTCACTATCGGAAGTGTATTTCGCCGTGCTGGCGTTGGTGGGTGGCAGCTACCTGCTGTGGATTGCTTACCGGCTGTGGACACAACCCGCCCGCTTCGCGGACGGCGACGACCAACCGCTCTTGTCCGCCGGCGCCCTGCTTAGCCTGGGATACGTGACGGCGGTGATGAACCCCAAGGGCTGGGGCTTCATGATTGCGTTGTTACCGGGCTTTATGTCCGTGGACTATTCAACGCCGCAACAGCTCGCAGCGTTTTTAGGCGTG
>JAHEJH010000096.1 GCA_024638905.1 Luminiphilus sp. | reverse complement strand
CCATGGTGTACGCCTCCGATGAAGGCGCGCTGAGTGAGTGGCTTGCGCGAGGGCCAATGATCAATGCCGGAGACTCTAAGCTGACCGTGCGCTCCATCAAGGTTCAAGCAGATGGCGCACTCGGCTCCCGCACAGCGTGGCTCCACGCCCCCTATACCGACGCACCCAATACCTCGGGCGTCCTCACTTATGACCTGGATGCACTCTCAGCGCTCATTCGAGACTCTCGAGAGGGGAATTGGCAGATCAACGTTCATGCCATCGGCGACCGTGCCAATTCCGAAGTGCTCGCTGTTTTCGCACCGTTTACCGCAACGGCCACTGACCACCGCTTTCGTATTGAACACGCCCAGCATCTGAGACTGGGGGATGTGCCCTTATTCGCCGAGCAAGGTGTGATCGCCTCCATGCAGCCAATCCATCTCAGCTCGGATCGACCCTGGGCCATTGACCGGCTGGGTCAGCTGCGCATCGAACAGGGGGCGTATCTTTGGAGAGACCTGCTCGATGAGGGCGTTTTAGTGACATCCGGTACCGATTCCCCAGTGGAGCCGGTCAACCCTATCGCCAACTTCTATGCCGCCGTGACCAGAAAAACCCTAAAAGGAGTGCCCGAGACCGGCTTTGAGCCAGCGCAGAAGCTCACGCGCATGGAGGCGCTGTCCGCCATGACCCTGGCCGCAGCCTACGCCGCGTTTGAAGAGCAGGATAAAGGCTCAATCGAAGTCGGCAAGCTGGCGGACCTGACCGTGCTCAACCAGGACCTCATCTCCGTCCCAGAAGCGGAAATTTTGGACACTCGTGTCCTGATGACCATAGTCGGTGGCGCGGTGGTGTATGAGCGAAATGATGCTGTCGTACCTTGATATGCACAACCACTCGCTTTAGATGTTGCCAGGAAACAGCCGGGAAACACTCTGTATCACTGCGAACGCCCTAACATCAGAGGGCATAAAAAAACCGCGGTGGAAGCCGCGGTTTTCTTTTCTGGCGACGCAAATCAATGCGTTGCGTAATGTAAGCAGGATTACTCCTCAGCCAGCGACTCTTGCTCCGGCTCAGCGGCATCGACTGAATCATCTGCCACCTCACGCATGGACAACTTGATGCGACCACGCTGGTCCACATCCAGTACCTTCACCTGCACTTCCTGACCTTCGGAGAGATAATCCGTCACATTCTCGACACGCTCTTCGGCAATCTGCGAAATGTGCACCAGACCATCCTTGCCGGGCAGAATCGTGACAAAGGCACCAAAGTCGACAATGCGTGCAACCTTACCCGTGTAGATCGCACCCACATCTGCCTCAGCGGTAATAGCCTGAATCATCTCGATGGCAGCGTCTCGCGCGGCCGCGTTCTGACCGAAGACCTTCACGGTACCGTCATCATCGATATCAACGGTGGCACCGGATTCTTCTGTGATCTGGCGAATCGTTGCACCACCCTTGCCGATAATGTCGCGGATCTTGTCCTGATCCACCTTCAGCGTCGACATGCTGGGCGCGTTCTCAGAGGTAATTTCGCGCGGCGCATCTAGGACCGTATTCATCTGCCCCAGAATGTGCAGGCGAGCTTCGAGAGCCTGCTCGAGGGCACGCTCCATGATCTCTTCATTGATCCCTTCGATCTTGATGTCCATCTGCAGCGCAGTCACGCCCTTGGCCGTACCCGCCACCTTGAAGTCCATGTCACCGAGGTGATCTTCGTCACCCAGAATATCGGTCAAAACGGCAAACTGATTACCATCCTTGACCAAGCCCATCGCAATCCCTGCTACGGGGGCTGCCAGTGGGACACCCGCCGCCATCATCGAGAGTGAACCTACACAAACAGAGGCCATTGAGCTTGAACCATTGGATTCAGTGATCTCAGAGACGACTCTTATCGTGTAAGGGAATTCTTCATTATCAGGCAGCACTGCAGCCAAACCGCGTCTCGCGAGACGACCATGACCGATCTCACGCCGACTGGTGAAACCAATGCGCCCCGCCTCACCGACAGAGTAGGGAGGAAAGTTGTAGTGCAGCATAAAGGGGTCGCGGCGCTCACCCTCAAGCGCGTCGATGATCTGCGCGTCACGGGTGGATCCCAGGGTCACGGCGCCAATAGCCTGCGTTTCACCACGGGTGAAGAGTGCAGAACCGTGAGCCTTAGGCAATACATCCACCTCGCAGGCAATCGCTCTGACCGTGCGGTTGTCTCGGCCGTCGATGCGCGGCTCACCCGCCAGAATACGACTTCGAACAATGTTCTTTTCAAGCGTCTTGAACACGTCTTTAACGTCGTCTGCGGCAGGGCCGTCTTCTGTTGCGAGTTGGGCGACAATCTCGTCCTTTACTTGACCGACACGCTCATAGCGCGCAGATTTCTCAGTGATTCGATAAGCTTCGCCCAGTGGCCCAGAAGCGGCAGCTTCTACCGCAGCAACCAGCTCTGCGTCAGCTTCAGGAGCCTGCCAATCCCAACGAGGCTTGCCCGCTTCAGCGACGAGCTCGTTGATCGCATTGATCACTGTCTGCATCTCTTGGTGCGCAAACAACACTGCGCCGAGCATTTGGTCTTCAGTGAGCTCTTTAGCCTGCGACTCGACCATTAGCACCGCATCTTTAGTGCCGGCCACCACCATATCGAGGTGGCTATCAGCCAACGCTGAATAGGTCGGGTTTAAAATGTAACCACTGGCTTCGGTAAAGCCCACCCGCGCACCCCCGATCGGGCCGTTAAATGGGCACCCCGAGATCGCCAGAGCGGCTGAAGTACCGATCATCGCGGGAATATCCGGGTCAGTGTCTTGATCCGCTGACATGACGGTACAGACGACCTGCACCTCGTTCATAAAACCGTCTGCAAAGAGCGGTCGAATAGGACGGTCAATCAAGCGCGATGTCAAAGTCTCTTTTTCGCTGGGTCGCGCTTCTCGCTTAAAAAATCCACCCGGGATTTTTCCAACCGAGTAAGTCTTTTCGATGTAATGCACCCCCAAAGGAAAGAATGCTTGTCCTGGCTTCGCCTTAGGGTCTGCAACGACGGTACACAGCACGCTAGTGCTTCCCATCGATATCAATACTGATCCGGACGCCTGTCGTGCAATACGGCCGGTTTCCAGCGTGACTTCTTGGTCACCGTACTGGAACGTTTTTTTCACTACATTCACGTGTTTTCTCCAAATATGACGAGGCCGGCTCTGGGCCGGCCCTGACTGGTCCTCAGCGGCGCAGACCCAACCGCTTGATCAATTCCGCATAACGGGCGGTGTCTTTTTGCTTGAGGTAGTCGAGTAACTTTCGACGCTGGTTCACCATGCGAATCAAACCACGTCTTGAGTGGTGATCCTGCGCATGATCCTTAAAGTGAGACTGCAGTTGCTCAATGTTTGCTGTGAGCAGAGCGACCTGTACTTCCGGAGATCCGGTATCGCCCTCAGACTGCTGATAATCCTTAACAATTTGTGCCTTGACGGCTGCTTCCAACGCCATGGTTCTTTCTCCAACCTGCTTGATGAATCGAGCCTATCCGTGCAGGTTTACAGACAGGTTCGTGGAACGGCGCTTGCCGCTTGTCTATTGGGCGAGAAGTCTCTTAGGGGCTAATTTCCCATCATCTCGCATATCACCCACGCCAAGGAAAAGACCCCCCGCGTCAGCGATGCGCACCATACCACTCTGGGGACCGTTTGGCACTAGTACTGGTTGGCCCTGCCGAATGTAAAAAGTTGCGGCCTCAGACAGTGATAGGCGGGGCAAATGCTGTATGCAGGACTCAATCGGCTTTAACAATACATCCAGATCTGAATCGCCCCCGGCCTTCTTCACCGCGGTCAATTGCTCGGGGGTGACACAATCATCGAGGACGAAAGGTCCAGACTGGCATCGGCGCAGCGCCGCGACGTGCGCCGGCACACCCAGCGCGGCGCCAAGGTCTTCAGCCAGGGTACGAATATAAGTGCCTTTGCTACACTGGACCCGCACCGTGAGACGCGCCTGATCACCGGGCTCAAAGGACAGCAGTTCAAAACGATAGATATGAACCGGCCTGGCCGCACGCTCAACCTGCTCACCGGCGCGAGCACGCTTGTAGAGTGGCTGGCCATCAACCTTCAGTGCAGAGTACATGGGCGGCACCTGTTCAATAGCGCCGGTCAGCGTTTTCATCGTCTGAGTCAGTTCGACTTCTGTGAGCTGGGAGGCAGACGCCTTGGCAATCACCGCGCCATCGGCGTCGGCGGTTTCAGTGCCCACACCCAGGACAAAGGTGCTCTCGTACCCCTTGTCCGCATCGAGCAGAAACTGCGAGAACTTAGTGGCCTCGCCGAAACACAGCGGCAGTACCCCTGTTGCCAGCGGATCAAGACTGCCTGTATGGCCAGCCTTGGCGGCCCCAAAAAGGCGCTTGGCTTGCTGGAGCGCTGCATTCGATGACATGCCGGACGGCTTGTCGAGCACCAGCAGACCGTCTATCTGTCGCCCCTTCCTCCGTCGCGCCAACGTCAGTCTGCCGTTTCTGAGGTGTCCTCGGGACCACCTGTGTGCAATTGCTCGTCTGCCTGACGCACGTCTCTCAACAGGCTCTCCATGTCGCGTCCTCGCCCCACGCTCTCATCGAATCGGAAGCTGAGTCTGGGTACGGTGCGCATAGCAGAGGCTTTAGCCAACGCGGATCGGAGGAACCCAGACACTTTTGATAGCACCGCTGTCACCTCCGCACGTTCCTCAGCTGAAGCATCATTCATCAATGTGAAGAACACTTTGGCGTGGGACAGATCGCGGCTTACCTCTACACCAGTAAGATTAACTTCCTGAACGCGAGGGTCTCGCACCGTGCTTTGCAACAGCCGCGCCAGCTCTTCATGCAGAAAATGACTGACGCGCTGAGTTCTCTCAAACTCCTTGCCCATGACGGTGTGCTTTAGAGACTGCGAGCGATTTCATTCACGTCGAACACCTCAATCAGGTCACCGACTTTCACATCGGTGTAATTCTTCACACCGATACCGCACTCAGTCCCGTTGCGGACCTCATTGGCGTCATCTTTGAAGCGACGAAGCGACTCCAACTCGCCCTCGTAGATCACCAGGTTGTCACGCAATACGCGGATCGGCTTGGATCGGTAAACCGTGCCCTC
Source organism: Luminiphilus sp. (assembly GCA_024638905.1). Classification (GTDB taxonomy): domain Bacteria; phylum Pseudomonadota; class Gammaproteobacteria; order Pseudomonadales; family Halieaceae; genus Luminiphilus. Next base: position 1,550 of record JAHEJH010000096.1, on the reverse strand, counting down.
AGTAACCATACAACCCGCGATCAAGCCAAACTTGGGTGAACGGAAGACATCGCGCACCTCGGCGATGCCGACAATCTCCTCTCGCATTTCGGGAGACAACATCCCCGAGAGCGCCGCACGAACATCATCGATAAGATCGTAGATCACGTTGTAGTAACGAATCTCGATCCCCTCATTTTCTGCCGCCGCGCGGGCCTTGCTGTCGGCACGGGCATTGAAACCGATAATGATGGCTGAGCTGGTCATCGCAAGGCTGATATCGGTTTCCGAGATACCACCCACACCGCCAGAGACGATGTTGACCTTCACCTCCTCGTTGCCGAGATCGGCCAATGCGCCCTGCAGCGCCTCGAAAGAGCCGCGCACGTCCGCTTTGATAATGAGGTTGAGTGTTTCGACAGATCCGGCCGTCATGGTCTCGAACATATTGTCGAGCTTGGCGGCTTGCTGACGCGCAAGCTTGGAAGAACGCATCTTTTCCTGTCGGAAATCCGCGACTTCGCGCGCTTTCTTCTCGCTTTCTACAGCGACGACGGGGTCACCGGCATCAGGTGTGCCATCCAGCCCTAATACTTCGACCGGGATACTGGGTCCCGCTTCATTAATTGGCTGCCCGTTTTCATCGAGCATGGCTCGCACTCGACCGTATTGCAGACCCGCGAGGACAATATCGCCCTGCTTCAATGTGCCCTGCTGAATCAACAGTGACGCGACGGCACCTCGGCCTTTGTCTAGTCGCGATTCGATCACAATACCGGAGGCCGGCACGTCCGCCGGTGCCGTCAGCTCGAGCAGCTCTGATTGCAGCAAAAGCGCATCCAATAGCTCATCGATGCCCTGCCCGGTGTGCGCGGAAACAGGGATGAATTGCGTATCACCGCCCCAACCCTCGGGAATAACCTCTTTAGCAGCCAGCTCCGTCTTCACTCGCTCTGGATCAGCAGCTTCTTTATCGATCTTATTGACGGCCACCACAATCGGCACACCGGCTGCACGCGCGTGTTGGATGGCCTCTTCGGTCTGGGGCATCACGCCATCATCGGCGGCCACGACCAGAATAACGATATCGGTCGACTTCGCGCCCCGCGCACGCATTGCGGTAAAGGCGGCGTGACCGGGCGTATCGAGGAAGGTGATCATCCCCTTGTCAGTCTTCACGTGGTAAGCACCAATGTGCTGAGTGATGCCACCCGCTTCCCCGCTGGCGACGCGGGATTCGCGAATGTAATCAAGCAGTGATGTTTTCCCGTGATCAACGTGCCCCATCACGGTCACAACCGGCGCTCTGGGCTCTGGCGTACCTCCCTGGCTGGCAATCGTCTCCTCGAGACGCTCCTCGACTTCCTCAGCGCTCTTCAGCACTACTCGATGCCCGAACTCCTCCACCACCAAAGTCGCCGTGTCCTGATCCAGCATCTGGTTAATGTTGGCCATCACTCCCAGATTCATCAGTTCTTTAATCACCTCACCCGCTTTGACAGCCATCTGCTGGGCCAAATCGCCGACCGTGATGTTTTCAGGGACATTGACGTCGTAAACAATTTTTTCAG
>JAHEJH010000093.1 GCA_024638905.1 Luminiphilus sp. | reverse complement strand
TAGGCCTCGGCAAAAACGGTCAGTGCCACGTGCCCCAGTTTCGGTGACAGCCGATTCATGATCAGTCGCGCATTGTCGGGGCTCTCACTCAACAGGGCCTGCCAGTCAGGTTCGTCACGGGATAACTCGGCGTCGATCTGCTGTTCGAATAACTGGGTGTCGGGGTAGAAGAATTCGAATTTAAAGAGATCCCGCAGCTCTTGTACCTCGGACCAGAACTGCGAGAGTGACTCATGACCTTCACGTTGCTCACTGACTGTCAGTAGCGCCAGTTCTGCTACCGCACGGGTGAGGAAAAAATGAACAATGGTGTTGCGATAGAAGCTGGCGATCGGCGCCTGGCCCTCGGCGATGACGTAGACCGTCTCCGGGCCGCCTTCAAACCGGGTGATGATGCCCTCTTCCATCATATTGGTGAGCAGGCTGGCTATCTCTTCTGCGTAATTGAGGTTGAAGTCGGGCGACAGCCTCACGCCGCGGGCGGTAGCCCATTCGGTCATCACCGAGACGTCTTTGACGATTTCGGGCTCGGTTAAGGCCCGCGGGAACGCGCCCAAGAGCGCCGTGGAGACTACGGCTGGGAAGGTGGCGGGTGTGACGCGGTTGGCTTCCACTGCCACCTGAAACGCGATCTTAGAGATCGCCAGTTGGTCATCCGGGTCAGGCGCCACGTCAAGGCGGACAGGCTCTCCAAAGTCTACGTGAATCCTGCCCATTGGGCGGGCGAGACTTTTCAGGTAGCGCACCATCCAGCCCACAGACTCGGGCGCTTTGGGTGTGCCCGACTGCTCGCGGGCGTACTCTTCCGCGTCTCTAACAAGGTCGTAGGAAACCGACACGGGGATAATGTGGATGTCCTGTGACCCCGCGTGGTGCGCGCCTTCCAGCACGTATTTGAGAAGCCCGTATTTGGGTGGCATCAACTTCCCGAGCCGCGAGCGAGTGCCTTCAAAGGACCAGGTCATCGGGAAGCGTTTTTCCATTAAATAGCCGATGTACTGCTTGAGGCTCAGCTTGTAGACCTCGTTGTCCTGAAAACTGCGGCGAATGAAGATGCCGCCGGCCCGCCTCAAGAAGAACCCCAGAATCGGGATGTTCAGATTGGCGCCACCAAAGAAATGCGGCATCGGGAAGTCGTTATCAAACAGAATTTTTGGGACCACAAATCCGTCGATGTAGGTTTTGTGGGTCCACAGCAAGGCGGACGGATAGCGACGCACAATCTGTCGTATGCGCTCAAGATCATTTGGGTCGTAGTGCACCGCTTTCTCATAGCCCAGCCCCAGACAGATCCCGCACAACTTGGCCCAAACATCGAGCCAGAAGCGGGTGGGTATCGAGATCATTTCCCGCAGGTACACGCTGGCTTCTGCCCTCACCGCTTTGGTGGGCTGCTCCCGGTCGTTGGCGATGTCTAGCAGAGCAGCCTTGAAGGCACGGTTATTGCGAATGCTTTGGTGAACATAGCGGGGCACTTTGTAGCGGCCACCGATCAATTGACGCTCGGCAATGTCTATGACAACGGCCGCCTGCCTCGCCACAAATAGCGCGAAGTCCTCGGGCTTGTTCGCGGCGGATAATCCTGTCTTGCCTTGAAAACGTGCAGCGAGGTCTGTGTTCGCACCCGGCTCGCCACTGGTGAGGTGGACACGCTCGGGGTTTAGTCGCGCGACACGGTCAGCCAGCCAACCCGGGGGTCTGCGCTCTCCGCCGCTCAGCACGTCGCGTAATCTGGGTCCTGAGCGGGTGCCTCTTTCGGCTCTTAGCCAAGATACTCGGAGCGGCGCCACCGTGGCGTTTGGGTGCAGTTGAAGCGCCTCTGCTAGTGCAGCGACATTCAGGGCTTTACGGTCATCGCGCAGATCCAGCAACTCGATCGTGTGGTCGATTGATTGGTTGGCGTGTAAGGCGATCCAGTTTTCCAATAGTTGTTTTTCGAAGCGCCGTGTTGTGTCGAGCAGGAAGATGACCTTCTCGGCAGAGGCGGGCCAGGGATTGTGGGCGAGCTGATTCTGCAACAAAATGGCCAAACTCACTCAGTGCCTTGTGGCCGGAGCCTCTGGGTCGAAGCCAGTCTGCAGACTGGCCGATTGTGCCCCATCGAGCGTAGCGCTTTGTTTGGTGCCACTTTCTGACGACACGATGTCTTGCTCCTTTGACTCGCTTACCGACTGTTTGAGCGCTACCTTCCTTCGTCGGCCGCGCACCTCGGGCTTCAAATCATCGGGCGTATTGCGGCGCGCCTTGGCCGTCTCTTCTGCCGAGAGCTCTGGCTGGCCCAGTGTTCTCAGAAATGCATTGCGGACCTCGGCCACGTGCTCATCGATGTTTGCAACAGACCAATCGGTGGTCTCAATGGCCGGCAGTACATCGACGTGCACGGTACCGCTTCTAAAAATTTTATCTCCCTTTGGAGAGATGTCGCCAGAGTTGTGAATGACGACCGGCACAATGGGGACACCGGACTGAATCGCCACATGGAAGCCGCCCTTTTTAAATGCGCCTAGCTTCGGTGTTGGAGCGCGGGTGCCCTCGGGCGCTATGACGAGACTTTTCTTTTCGTCCTGCATTGCCTGCACCAGCGGCTTCATGGTTTCGATGGCTGCTTGCCGGTCGCTGCGATCAATGAAAACAACGCCCGCCGCACCCATCAGAGGGCCGATGACAGGCAGGTTTTTCAGCTCTCTTTTGCCGACGCCCACAATATCCCGTCGGATTAGGCTGGCCATGATCAGCATGTCGGCGTTGCTTTGGTGGTTGAACATGAAGATCGCTGGGCGCTGTTTCCAAAGGTGTTCGCGGCCGCGCACATCGAGATCCAATCCGATCAACGCGCTGGCGGTTTCGGCGAACAGGGAGATCGAGAAGTTGAGAGAGTCTCGCCGTGAGCCACTCAAGGCATAGAGCGGCAAGCCCATCATGAAGCTCCCCACTAGTGACCCGGTTGCGGCAAGTGAGCGCACGACCTGACTGCTTGTGGCGTTACCCCGGCTGCTGAAGTCGGCCATCGACCAGCCTTCATTCCGGGCGACCGCTTTCAGCTCGCGACTACCGTTCAGGACAACCGGGCGCCCTGCTGTTTCCAGTAATTCGATGTCGTCGGTGCTGTCGCTGTAGAAGAAGCAATTTTCTAGATCGCTGCCCTGTTGCGCTGTGAAACGCTCGGCGGCATGGACTTTGCCGATACCAAAACAGGTGGGCTGCACGACGCCGCCCGTGAATTGGCCGTCTTCAACTTCTAGGTCAGTCGCATAGACGTGCTCGATGCCCAGATCCCTCGCTGCGGGCAGCACCTGATAGGGCGTGGCTGAGCTGATGATCGCGATACTGTGACCGGCAGCGCGGTGCGCTTCGATCAATTGTCGGGCCTCGGGATAGATCAGTTTGGCAATCGCTCTGCGAAACAGTCGCTCGCTATTGGCAACGTAGCCCGCCTCTGAACGACCTGCCAGATATTGCGCGTGAACCGCCATCAGTGCCGAAAAGCCCAAGGAGCCTATGCCAAAGCGGGTCGCCGCTTGGGTCAGCTGCACCAGATCAGCGGGCGAGATCTCGCCCCGGGCTATTTGATCCTTGAGAAACGCAGTCGCGGAGTAGCCCGAGATGATGGTCCCGTCAAAATCAAATACCGCGCAGGTTGTAGGGCCTTGCTCGGCGTCAGCAATGTTCTGGAGCAGAGTGGAAAGTGACACGACAGACTCGACTTCGCGTATTCTGGCTAACAGACAGTATGAGCACCTTACACGGCTGTCTGTGAGAGCTCCAAACGTAAAAAAACCACAAGCTGGCGAGTAATAAAGAGCCAATGAGCGATAAATCGCGCATGAGTGGTTCACACGGGCAGTTGTGAAAGGCGTTTAGGGTCCTGCGAGAGAGACCACGGTTACGAAGGCCGGGGTGCGCGAGCTTTGACGCTTTAATAACGTGAAACAGGAATCAGTCCTTTGGTATCGATGGAATACGGGTTCGTAACATTACTGCCGACCTTGCTGGTGCTCTGTCTGGCGATTTGGAGTCGCCGGACGCTTGAATCAGTGCTGGCGGGGGCGTTGTTCGCCTTTTTCATTATGGAGGGGTTCGGTTTTCTCGATGCCATGGCTGAGGCGACGCTGGCTACGTTGATGGCCGAGGATGTGGCCTGGGTCATGCTGGTCTGCGGTCTTTACGGCGGATTTATTGGCCTGTTGGTCAAGGGCGGTGGTTCCTATGCTTTTGGTCGGGCACTGATGAATCGGATCGAGACCAAGCGCGGCGGACTGCTTGCCACCTGGGGCCTTGGCCTGGTGATTTTCCTGGACGACTACCTGAATTCACTGACGGTGGGTGCGACCATGAAAGCGGTGACCGATCGCTTCCGCACCTCGCGCGCCATGCTCGCGTATGTCGTGGATTCAACCGCGGCGCCGTTGTGCTTACTGGTCCCTTTATCGAGTTGGGGTGCTTATTTCGCCAGTCTGCTGGAGCAGAATGGCGTGGCGCCCGAAGGCCAAGGTCTGTCGGTTTTCATCCACTCTATTCCTTACATGTTTTATCCCATTGTGGCGCTGCTGATTGTCCCACTGGTGGCGATAGGGGCCATTCCTCTTTTGGGCGCGATGCGTCGGGCCGAAGCGCACGCCGAAAGCACAGGTGATCTCGGTATTTTCGAGGACGAAGCGTTGGCGGTGGAAGAGACCGCGCGGGGCGGCATGAGTGTGTTCTTCTTCCCCATTATTGCGATGGTCTTCTTCACAGTGTTTCCGAGCATCGATTTGCTTCGGGGTGTCATCGCAGGGATTTTGGTGACCTTTGTCCACTACGCTTTATGGCGCGTCATGCCGCTGGGCGAGTTATTCGACACCTGTATCGACGGCATTAAGTCCATGGTGCCGGTGCTGGCGATGCTGCTCACCCTATTTGTGTTTGTCGAAGCCAACGACCGTTTGGGCCTCACGCCCTATGTCATCGACGCGGTGTCACCTTTCATGACGGCGCAGTTATTACCGGTTGTGGTGTTTATCACCGTGTCACTGCTGTCGTTTACCACCGGATCCAACTGGGGTGTGATTGCCATCACCATGCCCATTGCTTTCCCGTTGGCGCAGACCTTTGAGGTCAGCATCCCGCTGGTCATGGGAGCATTGTTTTCGGCCAGTGGTTTTGGCTCACATGCCTGTTTTTACTCGGATTCGACGGTGCTCTCAGCGCAGGGAGCCGGTTGCCGGACGCATGAGCATGCACTCACACAGCTGCCCTATGCATTGTTGGGCGCGGCCGTCGCCGCTATCCTCTTTGTCGTGATGGCTTGAGCGCGCCGGCTTGGCCCACAGTGCAGGTAGCCAGTGCCCTGTGCGAGCTGGATGAGTGTTGTGCCGGGGCTAGGTCTGTGGAAGGCCCGCGCTCTTAAATAAAGTTGAGAGTAGAAACGAAAATGAAACGCCTGAAAACAGTGTGGCTTCGCAACCAGATCAAACCGCTTGCGGCATGGCGCGGCATGCGCGAGTTGCTCAAAAACCCTGACGACACCACGCAGGTGTTTCACATTATTGAAGCGCTCAAGGGTGACAGCCTGGGCGCCGCCGTAAGGCGCTTGAGATCCAGCGATCGCGGCCGCGCCTTATTGCAGAAAAAGCCCGACATCGTCAGCAAGCTCAATGACCGCGAGTGGCTCTTGAGCCTGCCTGCAGGGAGTATCGGACGCACTTACTACGATTTTGTGCATGCAGAGCACCTGTCGGCGGATGGCTTGATCGCCTCGAGTGAGACCGGTGCCCGCGAAGAAATCTATCGCGGCCTCTCTGAGGATGAGATCTGGTTGGCCGATCGATTGCGGGATATCCATGACCTGCAGCATGTCATGACGGGCTACGGGCGGGATCCGGTGGGTGAGCTCAGTCTGCTGTCATTCATGAAGACCCAAACACCAAACCGCGGTATCAGTTTTATCGTGTGGATCGCCAAGTGGAAGTATCTGCGGGAGGTGCCGCAGTTTGATGTGAGGCCGCTTATTCTAGAAGGCGCCCAGATCGCTCAAAAGGCGATCTGGATGGCCGAGATTGACTGGGAGGAGCGGCTTGCCGAACCGATCGATGAGTTGCGCTTGGAACTCGGATTTCAGCCACCCCGTCAATATCAGCGCCTTCGGGAGCAAGCGCCTCAACTCTTGTTCGCGGCGTGAAGCCATAAGCAGTTCTGCTACCCTACGCCGAGTTTTTTAATCGGGCGACAGCTATGAATTTTGAGTTTTCCGAGGAGCAGCAACTGCTGAGAGAGCAGGCGCGCGGGTTTTTGACCGAGCACTGCCCCACGACCGCAGTAAGGGCGGTGCTGGATGGTGATGAGGACTGGGACGCCGCGCTATGGCAGAAGGTTGCCGAGATGGGGTGGACCGCCACGGTGATTCCCGAGGCCTACGGCGGTCTGGGTCTGAGTTATTACGAGTTGGCGATCATTGCCGAGGAAATGGGGCGCAGTGCAGCACCATTACCCTTTAGCAGCTCTGTCTATCTGGCCAGTGAGGCGATTCAGCGCTTCGGCACCGAGGCGCAAAAATCGGCTTGGCTACCGAGGCTCGCCGGCGGTGAGTGCGTCGCGACCGTCGCCATGGCAGAGCGCGCAGGTCGTCTGGCGCTTGACCGGCTCGAAACCCGACGCAGCGGATCGCAAATCTCCGGTGCAAAAGTGCCTGTTGCTGAC
>JAHEJH010000089.1 GCA_024638905.1 Luminiphilus sp. | reverse complement strand
TGCGCATGATTTGCGCATCTTGTGGAAGATCATCAAAACCGTGTGTGGTCATGGAGCATCGGGGACACGTCATCTCAATCTTCAACTTCACACTGCCTATCGATAATGTCTTGCCCACCCACGCCTGCTCGGGAAAGGGGTGATCGCTGTCTGGGATATCCACCAGCAGGTTGGGTCTAAAGCGCCGGACGTCAAATAGCGAATCACCGTCTAGCTGATTCATGGTGGCCAGTGACTGCTGGCTCATGATGGAGAGCGAGAACGCATCGAAATAGGTACCCGGCGGCGACTCAAACTCGAGCAGTTCCTCGAATTCCGTGAGATCAGGGAGTGGCTCATCCGGTAATCGCCCGAATACCGCGCGCAGCTCCTGTTCGAAATCTTCGGTGTCGGGCGCGCCGCGCCGATAATGGTCCAGCTGCTCGGCAGGGAGCAGTGGCCACAAAGTGACCGGGTGATTGAGCTTGTCGCTGAGCCAATCGTTGATACCCTCAGCATTTGCCGAGGCAGAGTCCCCATCGGGAGCTATGATGAGCGGCGCCGCGGGCCCGGATTGTGCCGTCAGCTGCATCAGTTGGGGGATTTTCTTTCCGCCCCGAATGCCGCCACGTTTCTCATCCCGAACCGCCCAGCCGCGATCGCCAGCGATGCCGGCCTCTCCGATAGCTGCCTCGCTTAATGCTTCTCCCATCATGGATTTCACCGGGTAGCGATAAATATTGGTGATTGAGGCATTGCTCATAGCGGGTCTCTTGCGAGGGGTTTAGAGCAGTGTACTGCAGGATGGCTTTGCTCAAGAAAATGTCATCGACCCAATACCCTTACGCCAAATGGCCGTTACGCCATATGAAAGACGCATTGGGTGACATTCGGCCGGTATTCACCTTGGTTAGGGTGACGGGTGCTGCGGGGCTGAACCGTGAGACCGTGGGTGTTAGTCTCCGATGCATTCTCTTAACGCGGAATGCAGGATGTCTGATCGATTGCAAAACAAAGTTGCTGTGGTCACGGGAGGTGCCTCGGGTATCGGTGAAGGCATTGTCAGGCGCTTCTGTGCTGAGGGTGCCAAAGTCCTCCTCGCCGACGTCGATGAGGCCAACGGATCCCGCGTTGCGGCTGAATGTGGTGCAGAGTTCACTCGGCTTGATGTCAGTTCGGTGGAGAGCTGGCAGTCGCTCGATAGTAAGATACGAGATGACAAGGTTCAGCTCGATATTATGGTCAACAACGCCGGTGTCGTGACGGGCCTGGATATCACCGCCGTCACGGTTGAGGCCTGGCAGCAGCTGATGAGCATTAACCTGATGGGGATGATGCTGGGTTGTCAGACGGCGATCGCGTTAATGCGCGAGAGCTTTGGCAGTTCTGGCGGATCCATCATCAATACGGCGTCGTCCACCTCTTATCTCGCGATACCCGATGTCGCGTACACAACGTCCAAGGCGGGCGTGGTGGGCCTCACCAAGTCGGTCGCGGTGCACTGCGCCAACGAGGGATTCAATATCCGTTGCAACTCGATTCACCCCGGCGCAACGCTCACCAATATCCTCAAGACTGCCATCGAGCAGGCGCCTGAGGTGGAAGACGCCTGCAAGAAAATGTCGCCCCTCAATCGTTTGGGTACGGTAGAGGAAGTCGCAGCTATGGCCCTCTTTCTGGCTTCTGACGAGGCAAGTTTCTGCACCGGTGGTCAGTTTCCGGTTGAGGGCGGGACCGTCAGCCAGCATCCGACAATGTAGGCGTGGGCGCCTGGTTAGGGGCCCGCGGCCAGAAATGACCTAATTTTACGCTTGAGTTTGCCTCGAAATTTGATACTTTGAGCGGGTAACAGGACGTTACGGTCATCAGACAGGAGGTCATGGATGTGTTCTTGCGCAGTTTCTTGCGATCAACCAGCTATTTTGCAGTCAGCGGAGCGCGGGCAAGCGTCGTGTGGTATTGGCTTTCACGCCGGTTCTACCGATTCACCTGTGCTCAGCACACTCACTCCTGACTCACCTCCGACGGCGAGCCGAACGATCGCCGGGAGGACTCTGTCGTGAGCACAGCGATGACTGTGGCCACCAGCTTGCGGGCTGTCATGGTCGAGCGTGGCCTATCACCTGAGGGTCTGGCGCGAGACTGCGCGTTAGATCTGGAGACTGTACAGGCAGCATTATTGGGCGACGGTGGGAGCACGCTGGCACATATCGATCGGTTGCTGGCGTGTCTTGATGTGTCGCTCGATGATCTCCTTGTCGAGCACTCTCTCTGCCAACAGGCCGGTCTGCTTGGAGGGCGCGCGCAACTAGAACAATACTGGGCGTTGCCGGCAGACCAACGCGCTCAGGTTGACGCCTTTATGTGCAGCGCCGAGCACTCTGTTGGTCGATCGCAATCTGCTCTCGGTAGAAAGCGAGCAGGCCAACCGATTCTGTCTGAGGCGGAACGCCGGATGGTCATGAATTTCTGATCCGGTTCAGAGCTCGACCGCGGCTGGAGCCGTCAGTGTAGGTTGGGAGCGAGACGCGGTGGCGCCTGAGATTTTTGATACCATCGGTTCATGGCTCCGGCGTCTCCACTGCGGCAATCCTATTTTCATTTGGTCCTGACTGCTGAGCAGGTGAAGCTCTTTTATTCTGGTGATAAGGCTCGGGTGCAGGTCACCGACGCCGCCGGCAAAACACTGAATATTCCTTGGTCTGCTTTGGCGCCCCATGTCACACGCCTGGGCGTGCGGGGCAATTTTATTATCCGTTACGATGCTGCCGGCAAGCTCAGGGATTTGCGTCGCGCCGACTAGCCAGCATTTGCTACGCCCGGCTGTGGCGGTCTTTCATCGCTCGGTAGGGCAATCTTCAGCCCGCATCATCACTGCTCTGGGTATCTTTCCCGCTGCGTGCAAGGCTCACTGGTACCGAGCGCAGCCTTGAGCATTAGCTTTGGGGGCGTTACGAGAGGGAATCCCGATCCGGCGCGGTCCGGCGTAGCTCTTCCCTAATCAGCACGACCAGCAAAGTCAGTGGTATCAAGCGCAATAGCACAAATACTGCAAACGGCCAGGCATCCTCCAGCGTGAGGTACTCATAAAACTGACTAAACCGCGTCGTGATGGCATAAAGATAAATGCTGATGGCTGAGACCAGCGATTCGATGAAGAACCGATCGAAGGCAAGCGCCAAATTCATACAAAGAAAAAGCAAAAACACCAATAGCGTGCGAATCTTTAAATCGGTCACTCCCTGCTCGGGCGGCGCATTCACTTGACTCAGCCAGCCCTCCATAATCCCGGTGCCTGAGACAAACAAAAAGGCGAGGGCGCACAGATTGAGCCCATAAAAGCATCCGCGTGCTAGCGGTGTCCTAATGTGTAAATTATAGGCAATAGAGTTGAGGCTGACGGCCCCGGCGCTGGCCGCGAGCGCCTCTATTTCTTCTTTGCTCAACTTGTCGTTCATGCGCTTTCGATGCTTCGCCGAAGCACTGCCCAGTAGACCAACATCAGCATAAACAGGGGCCGCAGCGCGTATAGGGATCCGGCCAACGGGTGTTCAGGCAAGAAAAAAGAGGACTCAATGACTAAAAAATCCTCGATAAAGGTCGCACCGGAGTAGCTGGCAGCAGCGACCACTAGCAGGCCGAAGGGTTGGCCCCGCGCGATCTGTATACAAATGAGTAAGAAAAAGCTGGTGACAAAGAAGGTGCGGGTCAGGTGAATCCAGACGCTGGGGTCTCCTTCCACCGCCGTAAAAACTCCCGCGTAATAGAGCACATGAAGTCCTAATAGGCCGCAGGTATAGGCAGCCAGTAGGGCAAATACAAAGCGCTCCGAGCGTGTCATGGGATTAAGCTCTTGCTACCGCTGGCACTCCAAGTCGATGAGAGGGGAACCACCGCCTGCCCGTGAAGTGTGCATCTGAAAAATTTGCGTGCCAGTGTCAAAAGGTTAAGGTGCTGGCGTGAAGCGACTCTTTCAGCGGGTCACGGCCCGCCGATGTGAAGTAAGTTTAATACAACTCCAGCCCTAGATAGCGTTTTTTAGCGTTAATTTAGCCGTGTTTTAGGCAAAATACCCCCATCGGGGGGAGGGTAGCTCAAAGGTGACTATACCGCTGGTGCCTTTGTTTATGCCTTGCCGAGCACTCTGGAGCCTTTACCGGAAGCGCCTTCTACTCCTGACGCGGAGTACAGCACAGTCGTGTCTTCGGTACCCTGGAGTACATTAATCGCCGCTTTCGTGCGATCGCTGAGCTTGCTGATGAGCGCGCCGTTTCGGCGATTGAGTTCTTGGCATTCGCCGGCGAGCGCCGCTAAACGGTCTTGAAGGGTTTGTAGATCCGCTTTGACTGCCTCAGGCACATCGTCTGCTGGGCGACGACTCATCTCTGCTTGATGCGCCTGAAGCGCCTCGTTTTTGGCCGCAATGGCTGCATCGATCTCATTCGCATTGCCCCCGGAGAGGGCAGCCGACTCGCGTTGCAGCGCTTCATTCAGTGACGTCAGGGTCAGCAACTCCTGCTCAAGAGCCGCAACAACAGTGCCGACGGAATCGTTCACCGAGAGGAGCTCGGTTGTGTCAGGAGCCGCATGGGTGTGACCATGGCCTTATAGGAGGGACTTCTCCGCGGACAGCAGACCGTCTATCACCTTGTCAGTGTCAACGGTATAGCTGCCATCTGAAATGCTCTGGCGAATAGAGTCAACGCGAGCTTGGTCAACGCCGGAGAGGGACTTGAGCTGGCCTTCGAGCGCGGCGATTTCAGCGGCAGATTGAGACAGTGATACCGCGTCAGAAGGCGCAGCGCGTGCACTGTCGGTGCCGCTCTGGCCCGAGGCCGAACGTGAGGGGCTGGCTGACTCAGCGCGGTTAAGGCGCCCAGACGAATCACCCGTTTGCGGCTTTGAGACATTACTCATGTCAACTGTGCTCATCATATCCTCTCTCGAACGCGTTCAGCGTCCTCAACGTCCATGTTATCACTGCTATTAGCGGCGCTCCAACGGAAAACTTTAGGTGCTGATTCATCGTATTGTTACCGTTCCGTCGCGACCCACAATGCCCTCCAGCCGTCGCCCGGAGCGCTCGTTGGCCACCAAAATGCGATCCCCGGCGGCGCCAGACGCCAGCGCCTTGCCCTGCATGCGCACTTGCACGCCGGCGAGACCCGAGACCAGCGTCACTTCCTGACCCCGCTCAATCAGAATTGGATGCATTAGCTGACTGAATCTCAGCGGCTGACCAGCGCGTAGCGCTCTTTTGGCCTGTTTGCCGATAATGTCGACCTGATCGACGATAATGTGATCAAAATCGCTTCGGATCTCGATTTTCTCGATCGCAACATCGGCCGCCGAGATGATGTCGCCTCTGGGCACGGATTCGGTCAGCACCGGGATGTCGGTATAGGCGTTGACCGTGCCTCGTACGTAGATGGTCCAGGGCTTGGTGCCATTGCACCGAACGCCCACACTCACCGCTCCCAGAGTGCGGGTGCTGTTGGCTGGCAGGGCCTGCAGTGGCTCGTTGCACAAAGCCGGGGCAAGACGAGAGTCTAGAGGGCGGATGGATACCATCACGTCGTCGTAACCTCTGGCAATGGCAGCAGTGGTGGCCACGTCCCGTGCGATATCCATAATGTCCTCTAGGGGCTGATTGGCCCGGGCCAGCGCCGCGGCATGGTTCAGCGCGGCGGCGGCTACCAGGCAAAAAGCTGAAAAGCGCCAAAAAACCGTCATGTTTTGCTCCAAAAAAGCCTTCTTGCACTGGTTGATGCAAAAGCTGTGCCATAAAAGCTTCGGCTAATCCCTAGCGAGCCCCAGCCTTCTGCTTCCCCGTTTATGTCGTCGCATCTTCCTCCTGTACAAATGTGGAGGCTCTCACTTTGTCCGGCTGCCGGCCCTCAGGCGTTCTCAAGCGGCAAGGCTTGGCAATACCCGTTTTGCCGGCTTGCCGTTTTTTGCCGGTTTTGCGCTTGTTCTGAGGGCTCTCCGAGCACCCAAGAACTCTTAACCTAATGAATAACATCAAAAAAAACTTATTGGCACGCGCATTGTATGTATTGATACGGAAAAGGAGCGCACAGTATGAGCGGTTTGGACAAAGCATTTGGAGTATCGCCACAGGTTTTGGCTCTGCGGACGCAGAAGCTCAACCTGTTGTCGGCGAATATTGCCAATGCGGCCACGCCTGACTACAAGGCCCGGGACATCGACTTCAGAGCGGCGATGAGCACGGCTTTGAATGAGTCTTCGCAGCTGAAGCGCACCCACGAGCAACATTTTGACATTAACGGCGCCACCACCGGTGCCCCGGTGAAGTACCGGGTGCCGTCGCAGGCGTCGGTAGACGGCAACACGGTAGAGATGCATCGGGAGCACACCGCTTTTATGGAGAACGCTGTGCGCTACCAGGCCAGCGCGAACTTTCTCGACAGCAAGATCCGATCGCTGCGAACCGCCATCAAGGGTGAATAACCATGAGCTTGTTTAATGCCATCAACATATCGGCAACCAATTTGGAGGCGCAAACCATCCGGTTGAATACCGTCTCCAGTAATTTGGCTAACGCTAATTCGGTATCAGATTCAGCGGAAAACACTTACAAGCCGCTGCAAACGCTTTTCGCGCCTATGTTAGATGCAGCTCAAATGGGCATGAGTAATGAGGGCGCCGGGGTCAAAGTCACGGCAGTGATCGAATCCGATGAGCCGGCAAA
>JAHEJH010000088.1 GCA_024638905.1 Luminiphilus sp. | reverse complement strand
CCCATACCTCAGAGCAAACACGCGTCAACGCCGCCGTCAGCGTCGTCTTACCGTGGTCTACGTGTCCAATCGTGCCCACATTCACGTGGGGCTTCGAACGCTCAAATGCTTCTTTTGCCATCTTTCTTCACCTCAGTGTGGTAGCAGACGATCAAGACGTCTGGTTTTTGGAAATAATTTCTTTCGCGACGTTATTGGGCGCAGGCGCGTAACGCGCAAACTCCATTGTGTAGGTCGCTCGGCCCTGCGTGGCAGAGCGCAAATCCGTGGCATAGCCGAACATTTCTGCCAGCGGCACCTCGGCATTCACAATCTTGCCGGCAGCGTTTTCGTCCATGCCCTGAATCAGACCACGCCGGCGGTTCAGGTCGCCGACGACGTCACCCATGTTTTCTTCAGGGGTCACGACTTCGACCTGCATCATCGGCTCGAGCAGCTCAGCACCTCCGACCTCTGCCAATTTCTTGGTGGCCATGCTCGCTGCGACTTTGAACGCCATCTCGTTTGAGTCAACATCGTGGAAAGAGCCGTCATACAGCGTGGCCTTGAGACCTAGCAGGGGATAGCCGGCGAGGACCCCGTTTTGCATCTGCTCTTCTATGCCTTTATTAACGGCAGGGATGTACTCTCTTGGCACAATACCGCCCACAATTTCGTTCACAAACTCAAGTCCCTCGGCGTTGGCGTCCTCGGCTGGCTCAAATTTGACCCAAACATGCCCGTACTGACCACGCCCGCCCGACTGGCGCACAAACTTGCCTTCGATTTCTGTGGTGGTGGTAATGCGCTCGCGATAGGCCACTTGAGGCTTACCAATATTGGCCTCGACGCTAAATTCCCGACGCATCCGATCAACCAGAATATCGAGGTGCAACTCACCCATACCGGAGATAATCGTCTGCCCAGTTTCTTCATCTGTTTTAACGCGGAATGAAGGGTCTTCTTGGGCCAGCTTGCCCAACGCGACGCCCATCTTCTGCTGGTCAACCTTCGACTTCGGCTCAACCGCGACTGAAATGACAGGCTCCGGAAACTCCATACGCTCGAGAATGACCACATTGTCGCCATCGCACAGCGTGTCGCCCGTGGTGACGTCTTTCAGGCCAATCGCCGCGGCGATATCGCCCGCTAACACTTCTTTAATTTCCTCGCGGCTGTTGGCGTGCATTTGAACCATACGACCCACACGCTCTTTCTTTTGCTTAACCGCGTTATAGATTCCAGTACCTGACTCCAAGGTGCCTGAATACACTCGGAAGAAAGTCAGCGTGCCCACAAACGGATCTGTCGCGATCTTGAATGCCAGCGCTGAAAAAGGCGCCGTATCTTCTGATGGACGCGTTACGACAGTTTCTCCATCCTCGAGCGTACCTTCAATCGCTTTCACCTCAGTGGGCGACGGCAAATACTCGATTACTGCGTCCAAAACCGCCTGCACGCCCTTGTTCTTAAAGGCTGAGCCACCCAGTATCGGGACGATCTCGTTAGCCAGCGTGCGGATCCGAATGCCTTGTTTGATCTCTTCTTCGGTGAGCTCGCCGTCTTCGAGATACTTGGTCATCAGCTCTTCGTTGGCCTCTGCGGCGGCTTCCACCATGTACTCGCGCATTTCAGCCGCTTTGTCTTCGAGTTCTGCCGGGATGTCCTCGTACTCAAAGGTCATGCCCATATCATCTTCGCTCCAGATGATGGCCTTCTGCTTGATCAGATCGATCACGCCCTTGAACTCTTCTTCCGAGCCGATCGTCATTTGAATCGGCACTGCGTTACAGCCCAAACGATCACGAAGCTGGTTGACCACCATCTCAAAGTCTGCGCCGGCACGGTCCATCTTGTTAACGAACACCATGCGGGGCACTTCGTATTTGTTGGCCTGACGCCACACCGTCTCGGTCTGGGGCTGCACGCCGGAAGAACCGCAGAGCACGACTACAGCGCCGTCCAGCACGCGCAGGGATCGCTCAACCTCAATGGTGAAATCCACGTGTCCGGGCGTGTCGATGATGTTGACGCGGTGCTGGTCAAACTGCTGCTGCATGCCCTGCCAGAAGCAGGTGGTCGCAGCTGACGTGATCGTAATACCACGCTCCTGCTCCTGCTCCATCCAGTCCATAGTGGCGGCACCGTCATGCACCTCGCCGATCTTGTGGGACAGGCCGGTGTAGAACAGAACGCGCTCGGTGGTCGTGGTTTTACCCGCGTCCACATGGGCAACAATACCGATGTTGCGGTAACGATTGATCGGAGTCTTACGAGCCACGACAGTGTCCTCAGATTAAGGTTGGCAGACTGGGGTTTAGAAACGGAAGTGAGAGAAGGCCTTGTTGGCTTCGGCCATACGGTGCACGTCTTCACGCTTCTTCACCGCATTGCCCTTGCCTTGAGCGGCATCGACGATCTCACCTGCCAGGCGCTGACGCATGGACTTCTCACCACGGTTGCGCGCATGGTCCACTAACCAGCGCATGGACAAGGCCACGCGGCGGGAGGGTCGGACTTCAACCGGCACCTGATAGGTCGCACCACCAACGCGGCGAGACTTCACCTCCACCATGGGGGCAATATTTTCGAGTGCCTCGTCAAACACTTCGATGGGGTCCCGCTTGGTGCGCTCTTCAACAATGTCGAGAGCACCATACACAATCGATTCGGCGACAGATTTCTTGCCGCTGACCATTACGTGATTCATGAATTTAGCGAGAGTGGAGTTCCCGAATTTGGGATCAGGGAGAACTTCACGCTTGGCAACAACGCGTCTTCTTGGCATGTTGGCTTTCCTATCTCTTCAGGGTTCCCGGACACAGCACTTGGCGGACCGGCCTTACTGTCAACGATGTGACATCTAGGTGGATGCCCGAAGGCACCCGCTATTACTTGGGTCGCTTCGCTCCGTACTTGGATCGACCTTGCTTACGATCCGATACGCCAGAGGTATCGAGGCTGCCGCGCACGGTGTGATAGCGCACACCGGGCAAATCCTTCACACGGCCACCACGAATGAGTACAACACTGTGCTCCTGCAGGTTATGGCCCTCACCACCAATGTACGACGACACCTCAAACCCGTTAGTAAGCCGCACACGGCAGACCTTTCGCAAAGCCGAGTTCGGCTTCTTCGGGGTGGTGGTGTAGACGCGTGTGCAGACGCCGCGACGCTGCGGGCAGGCCTGCAGCGCGGGAACACCGCTCTTGGTGACTTTGCGCTTGCGCGGCTTGCGCACAAGCTGGTTAATGGTTGCCATTCAGCATTTGCTCCAATTAGTGTTTTCGGGGCCGAGGCCCCGAAAATGAGCGCGCATTCTATAGACCGGCTAAAAACCGGTCAAGCACGCTACATTGTGACTATTCCTCTGCTGCGTCCTCGACCGCATCGGTCGCTTCAGCACGCTCCATCTCTTCAGCAAAGCTTTCGCTGAACTCTTCGTCAGACATGCTCAGCACAAGCTCATCGCCCTCGGACTGCTTGCGACGACGTTCCTCATGGTAAGCGAGACCGGTACCCGCCGGAATTAACCGGCCGACAATCACGTTCTCCTTGAGACCGCGCAGGTAATCCCGCTTCCCGGTCACCGCCGCCTCGGTCAGAACACGGGTGGTCTCCTGGAAAGAAGCCGCCGAGATGAAGCTCTCAGTGGCCAGCGATGCCTTGGTGATACCCAGCAGTTCGCGACTGGCTGTAGGAGAAACGAGACCTTCTGCCTCCAGACGATCGCACTCCTCAAGGAACGCGGTGTACTCTGCCTGCTCGCCCTTAATGAAAGTGGAATCACCCGTCGCCCTGATTTCAACTTTTCGCAGCATCTGGCGAACAATGACTTCGATGTGCTTGTCATTGATCTTTACACCCTGCAAGCGGTAAACCTCTTGAATCTCATTGACGATGTACTCAGCCAAAGCCGGAATGCCCTTAAGTCGCAGAATGTCGTGGGGGCTGAGTGGTCCTTCGGACACGATTTCGCCCTTCTCGACGGTTTCCCCCTCAAACACCGACAGCTGACGCCACTTCGGGATCAACTCTTCGTAGTGATCAGAGCCCTCTGGCAAGCTTGAGCTGTCTGTCGGTGTAATCACCAGGCGACGCTTGCCTTTGGTCTCTTTACCAAAGCTCACGGTGCCGGAGATTTCCGCGAGGATCGCAGGCTCCTTCGGCTTGCGCGCTTCGAACAGATCGGCAACCCGCGGCAGGCCACCGGTGATATCCCGGGTCTTGGAGCCTTCCTGTGGGATACGGGCAATGACGTCACCCCCTTCCACCTTGGCACCGTCTTCCAGATTGACCATCGCGCCATGGGGCAGGAAGTAGTGCGCTGGGACGTTAGTACCGGCCAACATCAGTTCCTTACCCTTGCCATCCACCAGCGTTACCGCCGGACGGATGTCCTTGCCCGCAGTCGGTCGCTCCGCGACATCCATGACCGAAATACTGGACAGACCTGTGAACTCATCGGTCTGGCGCTTGATGGTCACACCTTCGTCCATGCCGCTGAACTTCACCGTACCCGCCACCTCAGTGATGATCGGGTGCGTGTGGGGATCCCAGGTAGCGACGATGTCGCCGGCGGCGACGGCAGCTTCATCCTGAACGCGAATAGTCGCACCATAAGGCACCTTGTAGCGCTCACGCTCGCGGCCGACGCTATCAAGCAGCGACAGTTCACCTGAACGCGATACCGCAACCAACGAACCGTCAGGCTTGTCGACCACCTTCATATTGTGCAGGCGGATAACACCATCGTTGTTGACCTGAATGTTGTCCTGAGCCGCCTGACCGGATGCCGCACCACCGATGTGGAAGGTCCGCATCGTCAGCTGTGTGCCCGGCTCACCAATCGACTGGGCCGCCACAACACCAATAGCCTCACCCATGTTCACCTGATGTCCGCGACCCAGATCACGGCCGTAGCAGGTTGAGCAGATGCCGTAGCGCGTCTTACAGGTAATGGGCGAGCGCACGGTGATCTCTTCGACGCCCATTTCGTCTACTTTCGCGGTCAGCACTTCGTCCATCATAGTGCCGGCCTCTAGCAATACCTCACCGGTGCTCGGATCCACCACGTCTTTGGCCACAATCCGACCCAGAACACGCTCAGACAGGGACTCAATAATGTCGCCGCCGTCAATGACCGAGGTCATCACGAGACCTTCGTCGGTCCCGCAATCTTCTTCGGTGACGACCACGTCCTGAGCCACATCGACCAGACGGCGCGTTAGATAACCGGAGTTAGCCGTCTTGAGCGCCGTATCGGCCAAGCCTTTACGCGCGCCGTGGGTAGAGATGAAGTACTGCAGTACATTCAGTCCCTCGCGGAAGTTCGCCGTGATCGGCGTCTCGATGATTGAGCCATCCGGCTTGGCCATCAGACCCCGCATACCCGCCAACTGCCGGATCTGCGCGGGTGAACCCCGAGCGCCCGAATCGGCATACATGTACACCGAGTTGAAGGAGTCCTGCTCCTCGTCCTCGCCCTCGCGGTTGGTCACCGTCTCTTTAGAGAGGCCAGCCATCATCGCCTTTGACACCTGATCGTTGGTCCGAGACCAGATGTCGATCACCTTGTTGTACTTTTCGCCCTGAGTCACCAGACCGGCGCCATACTGCTGCTCGATTTCGGCTACCTCAGCATCGGCACGCTCAATCAGCTCGGCTTTAGCATCGGGGATAGCAAAGTCGTTGACACCAATCGACGCGCCAGAGCGAGTGGAGTACTCATAGCCGGTGTACATCAGCTGGTCAGCGAAGATGACCGTCGACTTCAGACCGACTGCGCGGTAACACTGGTTGATCACCCGCGAGATGGCCTTTTTCACCATAGGCTGATTGATCATGTCAAAGGACAGACCCGCGGGCACGATGTCCCACAACAGCGCACGTCCGACGGTCGTCTCGACGATGCGCGTCTGCTCGGTCGTCTCTTCACCCAGGTTCATCAGGGTCTCGTGGATGCGCACCTTGACCCGCGCATGCAGGTCGACACGACCACTGCCGTAGGCACGCTGCACCTCTTCGGTGTCAGCGAACGACATACCCTCACCCTTGGCGTTAATGCGATCACGGGTCATGTAGTAGAGGCCCAGGACCACGTCCTGCGAGGGCACAATGATGGGGTCACCCGACGCCGGCGACAGGATGTTGTTGGTCGACATCATGAGCGCACGAGCTTCTAGCTGCGCTTCCAGGGTCAGCGGCACGTGCACCGCCATCTGGTCGCCGTCGAAGTCCGCGTTGTAGGCCGCACACACCAGCGGGTGCAGCTGAATCGCTTTACCTTCGATCAGCACGGGCTCGAAAGCCTGAATGCCAAGACGGTGCAAGGTGGGCGCCCGGTTCAGCAGCACTGGGTGCTCGCGGATGACCTCTGCGAGGATATCCCACACCTCTGGCGGCTCGCGCTCAACCATTTTCTTGGCGGCCTTAATGGTGCTCGCCAAGCCACGCAGTTCCAGCTTGCCAAAGATGAAAGGCTTGAACAGCTCCAATGCCATCTTCTTGGGTAATCCGCACTGGTGCAGCCTGAGCGTCGGGCCGGTCACGATCACAGAACGACCGGAGTAATCCACGCGCTTGCCCAGCAGGTTCTGACGGAAACGTCCCTGCTTACCTTTGATCATGTCAGCCAGTGACTTGAGCGGACGCTTATTAGAGCCTGTAATCGCTCGGCCGCGACGGCCGTTATCCAGGAGCGCGTCGACT
>JAHEJH010000086.1:5640-6698 GCA_024638905.1 Luminiphilus sp. | reverse complement strand
CAGCTGAGGCGCCGACCTTCCTTTAGAGCGCCTTTTCGCTCCTCGAACTTTTCTTCGGTCGCGGAAAAAGGCGAGAGGTGATCGACATCGGATTCAATCTGGTGTTTTGCAAAGGAGCCGGTGACGCAGCTGATCTGGCAGCGGCCGCAGAGGCCGCGCCCGCCGCAGACCGAGTCGATATCGACTCCGAGACTGCGGGCGGCGTCCAACAGAGGGGTGCCGCGCGGAAAAAACCCCCGCCGGCCTGAGGGCATGAACAGGACTTTGACGTCGCCCTCTGCCAAGGATTAAGCGCTCCTGCGTCGACCGGCGCGGCCAGCGCGACGGCCGCCACGGCCTTCGCCTTCAGCAGCGGGCTCACGGTAGGCGCGAATCCAGTTTGTGCAATCGGGGTCGTGACCCATCATCACGTCACCGCCGCGCACCGCCTGCATGACTTCAGGGTGAAGCGGGCTGGTGATAGCAGAGGTCATGCCTGCCCCCATAGCCATAGTCAGAAACGCGGCATTGATGCCATTGCGGTTGGGCAGGCCAAAACTCACGTTCGACGCGCCGCAGGTGGTGTTCACCTTGAGCTCTTCTCGTAGTCGTCGCACCAGGGCCATGACCTGCACGCCCGCAGTGTTAATGGCGCCAATGGGCATGACCAGTGGGTCCACGACGATGTCGCTATAGGGAATGCCATAATCTGCTGCCCGCTCAACAATCTTTTTGGCCACGGCAAAACGCACGTTGGGGTCCTCTGAGATGCCCGTCTCGTCATTGGAGATCGCTACCACGGCGGCTTTATATTTGGCGACGAGCGGTAACACTCGTTCGAGTACTTCGTCTTCACCGGTGACAGAGTTTACCAGTGCTTTGCCCTGATAGACCGCGAGCCCTGCTTCCAAGGCCTCGACAATGGAGGAGTCGATGCTGAGCGGGACATCGGTAATCGATTGCACCAGCTGTACCGCCTCGGCGAGTATGCGGGGCTCGTCCGCCAGAGGAATACCCGCATTGACGTCGAGCATATGGGCGCCTGCCGCAACCTGCGCCAGTGCATCGGACTCGACCCG
>JAHEJH010000086.1:0-5630 GCA_024638905.1 Luminiphilus sp. | reverse complement strand
ATCTTACGGCCGGTTGGGTTGATACGTTCGCCGATAATGACAAAAGGCTGATCGAAGCCGATATGCACTTCCCGGGTCGCTGAGCTAATGGTGGTTGTCGTCATGAGTGTTGCCTGAAGTTATTTGAAGTGATTTGAAGTTATTAGAAGTTATGGGAATTGATAGCGAGTGATAGTGAGGGGACCTTGGCCAAGGGAATCGGCTACGGAGCCGGTTGCCAGGGTGCTCTGCCGTCTAATGCGTTGGAGCGGGTAACGATCTCTCCGATTCGGTCTTCCATGCGGTAGGCCATGATGTGGGCGCCGCTCACGCCCTCGATTTCGCGGATCTGTTCGATCAGATCGATACACAGATTCACGCCTTCCTGTTTCTGATCTTCGGCGCCGGCCAGGCGTTTGATCACCTCATCGGGAATGTGCACTCCCGCCACATTTTTGCGGATCCACTCAGCCGCTTTCGCTGACGCCAGCGGGCCGACACCAGCCAGCACATAAGCTTTCTCAAGAAGACCCATGTCGCGCACCTGCGCCATGAAGGTTTTCATCCGTTCGATATCAAAGCAGTACTGGGTCTGGATGAACTGCGCGCCGGCGGCGATCTTTTTCGCCATGCGGTGCGGGCGAAAATCCAAGGGCGGTGCGAAGGGGTTCGCGGCGCCACCCAAAAATAGCCGTGGCGGTGCGCTGATGGCGCGCCCGCTGAGGAATTGCTGCTCGTCGCGCATGTGGCGCACCATGCCCAGCGCCGAGATGCTGTCCATATCGAACACCGGTTTGGCCTCGGGGTGGTCACCGGATTGCACGCCGTCGCCGCTCAGGCAGAGGATATTGCACACGCCCATCGCTGCAGCGCCGAGGATGTCGCCCTGCATGGCGATGCGATTACGGTCGCGGCAGGACTGCTGCAGGATCATGGCGTAGCCGCGTCGCGTCAGCAGCGAGCAGATGCCCATGCTCGACATGTGGCAATTGGCCCCGGAACTGTCAGTGGCGTTAATGGCATCCACGTAGCCGTCAAACAATGCAGCGCGCTCATAAACGTCTGCCGGGTCTGCTGAATCTGGTGGGGCAATTTCTGCCGTGACCGCGAAATGACCCGCCCGCAACACGCGCTCAAAGCGGCCGGGGGAGGTGTGCCCGGGGAGGACTGGCAGGTTCTCGCCGGGAGTGGGCTCGTCGTCGAACTTCACGCGGACTCTCCGTCGCGCAGCCGCAGGGCGCGTAGCCAAGCGCTGCGACCTTTGAGGCGGTTATCCACCGGCGGCTGAATGATCTTAATGGTGTCTTCGGGCGCGCCAATCTTTTGGCTGCCCTCCCAGGCATTGACCCAGACACAGGTCATCTCGGGTTTGATCTCACAGCCGCCGTTTTGGCGGACGCCGCCGCAGGGTCCGTTGCGCAGGGTTTTAGGGCAGTTCATGGGGCAGGCCATACCCGTCTCACCAAGGCTGCACTGTCCGCAGGATTGGGAATCGAATAGAAACCCTTTCACTACGCCTTCTACAGCTGCGAAGGGCTTGTCGAGCCGCTCATGGCCAATGGCTTTCAGCAGTGGGTTGAAAAGGGCGAGGGTGCCTTCCATCACGGCGTAGCATTTTTTCAGCCAGCTGGCGTTGCGAGCGGACCAAAGTCTTATGGCTTTCATTCGCTGACCTCGGCACTGCCTTTTTGCTTGACCAGCACCGCGAGTTGTTCATCGGACACCTGCGACTCGATTTCCTCGCCCAGGCGCTGTGCGATGTCCTCGAGGGCGCCTTCGGCCTCAATGCTTGTGGTGACCCGGCGCCATTCGTCGAGGTAGGCATCACTGCCGCCTTTGCCGGCGCGCATGGCTGCCCGGTCAATGGCTTCCTGAAAGCGGGCACTGAGCATGTACTTGCCGCGCTCACGACCGCGCTTGATCAGTACCTGCGAAGGAATGTCGCGCCACAAAATATCAATGCGCTGCATGGGCCACCCTCGATGTGTTGGGCTCAGCCGGTGCTTCTGAGCTGTCCTGCCAACGCAAGACCTGCGTCGTCATCGCGGATTGCAGATCACCGAGCCCGGTCTGAATCACCTCTAGCGGCAGTGCTAACTGATCGGCCGCGCGCTGCGCCCCCGCAACCAGGGAGGCGTCCTCGGTTTGCGCGAGGTACACCACCCGGGTGTAGTGGGCGAAGAGGGTGTCGCGCAGTGTGGGGTGGGTGTTCAGCTTCAAATCCTCAATTACCAGTCGATCAAAATGCCGCACCAAAAAATCAGTCAGGTAAAACGTGCCCGGCTGGGCATCTGCCAGTGTGTGGAAAACACCAGCCGTCGCATAAAATTCATAACAGTGGGCGCCGGGTATGCGTTCGGCCTGCCATCGCTCGAGCACGGTATCGAGTCGTCCGCCGGTGCCGCAATCGGCATATGCCACGAATCGATGATCGTACTGTTCGGCATGGCGCTCTAGCAGTGCCTCAACGCGCCCCGGGATCTCCTTGGGCCGGTTATGCAGCGCGGCGTCCAGACACTGTATGTCGAGGTGATCCCAACCGTTGGCCCCTTTTAGCGCACCGATTTCCCGCGCGAGTGCTCCGCAGGCGATGACCAGAATGGAGGCGGGCATCGCCGTGAAGGTCAGGCGCTCTGCGCCAGCCGGCGCTGACCCATCATGCGCACGGCGGTGGTAGCGGCTTCGGCAGCGTCGCGGCAATAGGCATCTGCACCCACTGCCTGACCGAATTCCTCGTTCAGCGGCGCGCCACCGACCAGCACAATGTAATCATCGCGCAGCCCTTTCTCGGTCAGCGTATCGATCACGACCTTCATGTAAGGCATGGTGGTCGTGAGCAGGGCAGACATGCCCAGGATGTCGGGTTTGTGTTCTTCGAGCGCTGCCAGGTAGTCCTCGACGGCGTTGTTGATGCCGATGTCGTGGACCTCGAAGCCTGCGCCTTCGAGCATCATGGCAACCAGATTTTTGCCAATGTCGTGGATGTCGCCCTTGACCGTGCCGATGACCATGGTGCCGACCGGCTTGGCACCGGTTTCGGCCAGCAGGGGTCGCAGGATTGCCATACCGCCCTTCATGGCGTTGGCGGCGAGCAGCACTTCGGGCACAAACAGGATGCCGTCACGGAAATCGATGCCGACAATCGTCATGCCGTCGACCAGTGCCTTACCCAGCACATCTTCGGCGCCCCACCCACGATCCAAGAGGATTTGGGTGCCTTCCACAATCTCTTCCGTCAGACCGTCATACAGGTCATCGTGCATCTGTTGGACGAGGTCTTCGTCCGAGAGCTCTGACAGAATGATATCGTCTTCTTCGTCTGACATGGCAGGATCTCCCCTCAGTAATCCCGGTCGGCAAATGACGCTTTTTGTTCCGTCATGAATGCCTGTAGCGCTTCATCAATAGCCGGATCCAGTTCTGGAGCCTGATACTCGGCCAGCATTTGTTTCCACATCGTGTTGGCGCGCTGCGCCGCGTCGAGGCTGCCCTCGGCAGACCACTGCTCGAAGCTGTTGTTGTCCGCGACAGTGGAGCGATAGAAGGCGGTTTCGAAGTTGGCCAGTGTGTGAGCTGAGCCAAGGAAATGCTTGCCGGGACCCACCTCTTCAAAGGCCGACATGGCCTGGCCGTTTTCGGAGACGTCCACGCCATTCAGGAGCACAGCAAGCATGCTCGCCTGATCGCAGTCCATGATGAATTTCTCGTAGCCCATGGCGAGGCCACCCTCAAGCCAGCCGGCGGTGTGCAGCATGAAATTGACGCCCGCAAGCGCGGCTGTTTGCAAAGTGTTGGCGGCCTCGTAGGCTGCCTGGGCATCGGGTAGCTTGGACCCACAGAGCCCGCCACCGCTACGGAAGGGTACGCCCAGGCGGCGAGCCAGTGCGCCGGCCGCGTAAATCACCATGCTGGGCTCCGGTGTGCCAAATGTCGGTGCGCCGGTGGCCATGGAGACCGCGGCCGCAAAGGTGCCGAAGATCACCGGGCAGCCGGGTCGAATCAGCTGGGTCAACGCAATGCCGGCCATCGCTTCGGCGAGAATCTGGGTGACGGTGCCGGTCACCGTAACGGGTGACATGGCACCCGAGAGGATAAAGGGCGAGACCACCGTCGCCTGATTGTTCTTGGCGTAAACCTTGAGCGAGCCCAGCATGGTGCCGTCAAATACCAGCGGCGAGTTCACGTTGATCAGGCTGGTCAGTACGCAGTTCTGGTCAACAAACTCATCGCCGAACACGATCTTGGCCATATCCACCGAGTCCTGTGCCCGGCGCCAGTGCGTGACCGAGCCCATCAGCGGCTTGTCGCTGTATTTGAAGTGGCTGTAGACCATGTCGTAGTGGCGCTTGTTCACCGGTAGGTCTACCGGCTCGCAGACTGTGCCACCCGAGTGGTGGATGCCGGGCGCCATGTAGGCGAGCTTCACAAAGTTCCGGAAGTCTTCGATTGTGGCGTAACGGCGGCCTTTGTCGAGGTCGTGCACAAAGGGCGGGCCGTAAGCGGGTACCAGCACTGTGCGCTTGCCGCCGATGGTCACGCTGCGCGCGGGGTTACGAGCATGCTGCACGTACTCACTGGGTGCGGTCGCCTGAATGATCTGCCGGCACATGCCGGTGGGGAAGCGCACCCGGGTGCCATCGATATCGGCGCCGGCTTCTTTAAATAACTCGAGGACTTCGGGGTCGTCAAGGAAATCGATGCCAATCTCTGCCAGTAGCCGGTCGGCATTGTGTTCGATCAGTTGCAGGTTTTCTTCGCTGAGAATTTCAACGTAGGGGATGTTGCGTTCGATAAACGGTGCTGCGGCTGTGGCAGACTGGCCCCGAGCCTCACGTCGTCCGGCCCGACCCCCGCCTTTTCTCCTGCTCGCACGTTCACTCATCGCGCTACTTCCAAAACGAGGTGCTGCTCACCTCTTGCCTTTGTTCCGGTCTCTTCGAGCCACCTCTGTGAGTGTTGCTGCTCGATAGTGCCGGGCCAAGACGAAACCCGAAAGCGTCGCACCATGTTACTGGCAAAGCCTGTAAAACGGTACTTTTTTCGCCGCAAAGCCCCCTCAAATTATGGGCGCTACTGTGGAGCGATTGGGGCTTGTAGGGTTGGATTAAACCGACACCAATCAGACCAAAAGCGACATTAAAAACTGAAAAATTGGGGTCCTTTTGAACACGGCTTATTGGCAGCGATTCAGCCCGCTGAAACCCGTTTTGTAGCGTCGGTAGAGGCGACAAGGCCTGTACAGGGAAATCCGGTGATGCCCTTAGAGCCATCCTAGCTGTCGCGGCAACCATAGGCTCAATGCCGGGACGCTGACCAGCAGACTCAGCCTGAGGATGTCAGCGATCAGGAATGGCACGATTCCGCGATAGATTTGCCCGAGAGGCAGATCGCTGCGCATGCCATGCAGGACAAATACGTTGATACCAAACGGCGGCGTGATCATGCCTAGCTCCAGCACCACAATGTTGATGACCCCCCACCAGATGGGGTCGTAGCCCATGCCGATGATCAGTGGGTAGACCACGGGCAGCGTGAGTACCATCGCTGCGATCGTGTCGAAGATGGCACCCAGCGCGAGGTAGAAAAGCAGCAGCGTGCAGAGCATGGCCCAATCCGGCAAGCCGAGGCCCTGAATGCCTTGGACCGCTGCA
>JAHEJH010000078.1 GCA_024638905.1 Luminiphilus sp. | reverse complement strand
ATTCTCATGATGGAGCATGGCCCCAAGGGCGGCGATGAGCTTAACCACATCGTCGCGGGCAAAAACTATGGCTGGCCTGCGATCACCTACGGGGTCGACTATAGCGGTGCGGTGATTTCGCCGTTTACCGAAGCCGATGGTATGGAGCAACCCCTCAACTACTGGGTGCCGAGCATCGGACCCTCCGGACTCGCGATCTATCGCGGCGATATGTTCCCTGAGTGGCAGGGCGACCTGTTACTAGGCTCTCTGATCAATGAAGAGATGCGCCACCTCAAACTCGATGGCGACACGGTGGTCACCGATGAGGCCATCTTTCCCGAGATCAAAGGCCGCGTGCGCGATGTGCGCGTGCTGACCGACGGCAGCATTGTCGCGGTCACGGATGAAGGCGATGTGTTTCGTGTCTCAAGGTGAAGCAAACACAGGGGTGATTCAGTGACCGAACAAACCATCCTCGCCAGTGATCTCCGAGTCATAACGCGCTACCTGACGAGCGCTGGCATGGACCCCGCGCCGGTGCTGACGGCGGCCGGTATTGATTCATCTGCGCTGAGTGAGCCCCGAGGCCGCATCTCCGTTCATCAGGTCGAGGCGCTGCTGACACAACTGGCGGCGCAATTCCCGGATCGCAATCTCGGTCTGGCATTAGCCAGCCATCACCATATGACCGACACCCACGTATTGGGTCTCACCGCTATTGCTTCCGCCACCGGCTTGGATGCGCTGCGTCGGCTGGTGCGCTACCAGGCGCTGGTGTCCACTCAAGAACCCTTCACCATCACAGAGGACGCAGAGACCGTCACCCTTAGCAAAACCGCAGTCCACAGTGACACCGCCGAGCACCTCGTGCAGGTATTTGTCTTTGCCGTGATCTTGACCGCGATCCGCAATATCGCTGGCTTCACAGGCGACCTCACCGGAACCGCGTTCACCGGTGCACCGCAGGGGCCAGAGGCGGACTACCGGCAGCACTTTGGTCCCCGAGTCAGCTTCTCAAGCGACGATGCCAGCATGACGATTCCTCGCGCCGTGCTTGAGCAACCGGTGTCGACCGGCAATGTCGATATCCTCACGGCCAATGAGCCCCTGCTCGCATCACTGGTGCGCGCAGTGCGGGAGAACAATCTGCCCGCGAAGATCAAACTCGCGATTCTCGACAGCTTGCCCGATCACACACTGACCGAAGAGGAAGCCGCCGCCTCGCAGAACATGAGCCTGCGAACCTTTCAGCGCCGGCTGGAGGACGAGGGTACGCGATTCAGGGCCCTGCTTGATCAGACCCGAACGGAGCGAGCAGAGAGTCTGCTCGGAGACCCGGCCTGCAGCTTGTCAGAGGTGGGTTACCACTGCGGCTTTAGCGAGCAGGCCTCATTTTCCCGGGCGTTCAAGCGCTGGACGGGAAAGACGCCTTCGGACTACCGAAAGACCCTACTGGCACCCGATCACTGACAGGTGGCGATCACCTCGACCGCCCGGGCGAGCTCGGCAGGGTCCGTGCCAAAATGAGTCACGAAGCGCGTCATGTCCGCTTCCTGGGGCCAGTCGTAAAACACCAAACCCGCGTCTCGCAGTCGTCCACGCAACGCCTCGGGGATCACCGGGAATAACTCGTTGGCATCTACCGACCAGGGCAAGTTGATCGCATCGTGAGCGTTAAAGCCCATTGATAATTCTCTCGCCATCGCATTGGCATGGCGCGCGTTATCCAGCCATAAATCGTTTTCCAAGAGCGCGAGCCACTGTGCCGCCAAAAATCGTTGCTTAGACCACAGATGCCCGGCCCGTTTACGCCGATACGCAAAATCCTCAGCCAAGGCTTGGTTGAACATCACCACAGCCTCGGTGGCAATGCCGCCGTTTTTGGTGAGCCCAAAGCTGAGGCAGTCCACCCCCGCCCGCCAGGTGATATCGGCAGGGTTCGCACCTGACGCCACCACCGCGTTGGCGAAGCGCGCGCCGTCCATATGCAGATTCAACTGAAACTCATCGGCGAGCTGTCGGTAGCTGGCGACCTCTTCCGGGCGATAAACGGTACCCGACTCCGTCACGTTGGAAAGACTGATCGCGCCCGGCTTGGCGTTGTGCACGCCGTGAACCGTCGCTATTTCCATATGTGCGCGCATCAGCGCCACATCGGGTTTACCACCGTCTCCCGCGATACCTACCATTCGTGCACCGCCGGTATAGAGCTCAACCGCAGTGTTCTCATCATTCTGGATATGGGCGCCCTCGTGACAATAAATCGCACCCCAGGGTGGACATAAGGCACTCATCGCTAGCGCGTTGGCGGCGGTACCGGTAGTCACGAAGAAGACCGCACAGTCAGTTTCAAAGACATCGCGGACCGCGGATTCGGCGGCCGCAGTCAGCGCGTCCTCGCCGTATCCCTCTGCCAGCCCTGATGCGGCGTCTGAGATAGCCGCCAATACGGCGGGATGAGCACCGGCCTGATTATCAGAGATAAAGTTCATATCAGATTGTTGCTCACTCTTTTGAGCTTTCAGCTCGTGATGGCAGGGCTTGCCGCCCCTGATCCCCATGTTATAACGACTCGCGATGATGAGGGACGCCATGCGCTTTATCGGGTACACGATGTTTGGTCTGGGACTGGGGCTTTTGCTGCTGGCAGGTGCCGCCCTCGTCTTTGATCTTGGCGCCCTAAAGCCCCTATATGAAAGAGTCGCCGGTCATTACCTGCAGCGCGAGGTACGCGTAAAGGGTGAGATGAGTGTGCGGCTTGGGCGATCGGTGACGGCCTCTGCCTCTGACGTCATGATATTGGGCTCCGACCCAGAAGCTGTTCCACTGGCGCAGGCCGAGTTGGTTGAGGTGCAGCTGGCCTTGCCCGCGCTATTCGACAAGCTCGTCGATATTGAGTTCGCCCGTATTGAGGGCGCCACCCTGAACCTAGAGATCGACGATCAAGGACAAGGCAACTGGCCTACCTCCGAGGATGGTGGCCCCGCTCAAGCTTATCGAGGTGATGACCCAGCTCAGGCTGAGGGCACATCAGACGTCGCACTGCGGATCGCCGAGGCGCACGTCACAAAATCATTCATCCACGTACACGATAGCCGGTCAGATCTTCGCCGCACGCTCTCTATCGACCGTTTTGATGGCCTCATGAGTGCCGATACGACGGAGGCTTCGGGCACAGGCATCCTCAACGAACGGGCGTTCGAGACCACGCTTACTTTGGACGGCGTTGACTCACTGCTCACCATCGCCAAGTGGGACGTGGATTGGCGTGGTCAGATTGGTCGCGCGCAGTTCCAGGCCACTGGACATCTGGAGGCGCTGGATCAATTGGAGCAGTCGCAGCTTGCCTTGACACTGCACACCGATAGCGCCAATGAACTGCTGGACACCCTGTCACTGCCCGTTATCGATGACGGGCCGGTCGACATTAACTTTCGTCTGAGCCAGCAAGCGGCGACAGCGCATCTCGATCTGGATGCCGTATTCGGTGAATTCAGCATCTTTGGCACCGCACTCAGCGAGGACCCGCTCACCCTCTCTTCAGCACAGCTTGATCTGGTCGCGACCGGGCCTAACCTCGCGCACCTCGGCGCACTGGGGGGCCAGGCGAATTGGCCGGAGACGCCTTTTGAAATTGATCTGAAGACGTCGCGAGAAGGCAGGCAGGTTGAGGTGTCCACCTTGCGGCTCATCAGCGACGTTATGGAGCTGGAGCTGACCGGCACCGTCGCGGATTTTCGATCACCGAGTACCGGGCGACTTTCGGGGACAGTTGATATCCCCTCTTTGAGCGTCTGGTCCTCTGTCCTTAACCTGCCCTCCGAGTTAAGCGGGCCGTTTACCGGCACCGTGTCCCTCACAGGAGAGGGCACGGGCGCAGACCTGGTGGTAAGTAGTCAGTCTGATCTGTTCTCACTGGATATTGGTGGGCGACTCGAGCCAGGCGAAAGCATGCTGGGTTCAACCATGCGCCTGCAAGGAGAGATCATCCGCCCAGGGCGATTTTTAAGCCTTTTCATGGAGGACGCGCCGGCGCTACCGCCCGCCGCCTTCGAGGGTCAATTTGCCATCGAAAATGCCGACACAGTGCTGCTGAGTGGCCTACAGGTATCGATGGGAGGAGATGCCGTCACAGCCTATGGGACCGTGGGTTGGAACGCCAAAAAACATGAGACATCCGTCGCGCTGTCCGTGACCTCCCCAAATCTCAACGAAACGCTTTTGCCCTGGTTGGCTGCGCCCAAGATGATGCCTCCCCTCCCGGTCGAGATCACCGGGGTGCTGGCTTATCCGGTGTCAAAGCAGTTCGTGATTCAGCGGGGATCCATATCGGCACAGGCCGGCACTGGCGAGTTCACAGGTATCGTCAGCGTTCTCGGCGATAGCCCTTCCGTGTCTGGCAACTGGCGAATCTCGGCTCCCGCATTACAACCACTGTTGACGCAGATCACGGTGCCCGAACATTTTGAGAAGCCCGTGGCCTTTCAGGGTCAGGCCTCTTGGCAGGCGGGCTATGTCAACATCAACGATGGGTTGCTGAGCTATGGGCCGACCGATGTGACCGGCGATCTACTGATTGATCTCGGAGCGACTAAGTTAAAGTTCGATCTACAGTCCACAACGCCTGATTTGAACCATTACACGCCCAAGAACGACATCGTGGCAGCTGCTTTTTCAATACCCATCGCATTAAGAGCCAGCGGAGAAATCACTGAAGACCTTTGGTCGGTGGAAAAATTTCAACTTGAATCCACACAGGCCTTTGTCAGAGGCTCAGGTAATTTGGAGCTGGATGGCGACGAGTTCATTGACAGTCACATTACCAGTGATATCCGCATCGCAAACCTCACCGCCTTCAACGAAATATTTGATCTGTCGTTGCCAGATCAGGATCTTCAAATCCTTGTCGACATGGACTCTCGCGCCGGCGCTTTGGTCGTTGAGCAATTGGATCTCCGATCAGGAGCCAGTGACCTATCCGCAACCGGTCAGGCTATTAATCCGTCCGAGCCGGAGATCGTCCTTTCTGTAGACAGCAACCGCCTCGATCTGTCTCCTTGGTTAGCGCTGTTGGCGAGCGCTGAGTCGGGTGCAGAGAACGGTTCCGATCGTTTGATCCCGGACTTACCACTGACATATGAAGTGCTAAGTGCTTTTCAGGCCGACACAACCGTCTCAATCCGAGAGCTTAACGGCCTTGCGCGCCCGGTCGTCAACGTCCTGACTCGCATCGACCTGGGTAGAGAAGGGATCCGGGTAACCTCGGCGAGTGCCGAAAACGAACGCGGCGGGGTAGCAAAGCTGACCGGCACATTAATACCGAACGCCGAGGGCATGCCGGAGCTCAGCATGCTACTGGAAGGTAGCGAGCTGACACTGGGCATTCCCAAGGCGCCAGGCGAAGACATCGCGGCACTCCCCCCCTACGATATTCGCTTGAAGCTCGATGGAGAGGGCCAGACGATGCGTGAACTCGCGGCATCGCTGGACGGTTATATCAATATGACCATGAGCGAGGGCATCGTGCTCAATGCAGGTCTTGATCGCGTGACCAACAGCTTTTTACAGGAGCTAACCAAAGCGTTGGACCCGCTAAGGGCACAGGAAGAAAGCACCAAAATTAACTGCGCGGCCGCTTTTAGCGTGCTCAGTCAAGGCAGGCTGCACGGCAAGCCTGCGGTAGTGGTCGACACCCCCAACGTGAAGGTGCTGGCGGATGCAACCGCGAATCTGGCATCCGAAAAAATAAAAGTGCAGTTTAAAACGGTGCCGCAAAAAGGACTGGGCGTGAGCATGTCCAGTATCGTCAACCCCTATATCGAGGTGACCGGCACACTGGCCCAGCCTCGGCTGTCACTGAACCCTGAAAATACGGTGGTAGGCGGCAGCCTCGCAGTGATCACCGGCGGCATCTCCATTCTCGTCAGAAACGTACTGGACCGCTTAAGCACAAGCGGGAACCTGTGTGCAGACCGGCTTCGTAAAGCCAATGAAGAAATGGCGCAGATGGACGCCTGATATTAGCCTAGCGTGCCCTTAATCAAGCGCAGATTGATCACGCCCTCAAGCGTTCTGATCTGATTGAGTAGCCCTTCCTGGGGCACTCCGTCCAAATCGACGATGTTGTAGGCGATATCGCCCACGCTCTTATTCAGCAGATCGGCAACGTTTAGTCCCGCATCGCCAATCAGCGTCAGGATATGGCTCAACATGCCGGGCTCGTTGCGGTTCGCGATCGTGATCCGGTAGTCCGTGGTTCTCTCTAACTCGATCGCCGGGAAGTTCACTGAGTTACGGATGTTGCCGTGCTCCAAAAACGCCTTGAGTTGATTCGCGGCCATGATGGCGCAATTTTCCTCCGCCTCGGCGGTGCTCGCCCCGATATGAGGCATCAACAGCGTGTCGGTGCGGCCCAGCAGCAGTGGATTGGGAAAATCCGCCACGTAGCAGCGAAGCTGCCCGTTATCCAGCGCCGCTACGACAGCCTTGGTATCGACAATCTCCTCACGCGCAAAATTGAGGAGGCAGCTCCCTGTTTTGAAATGAGTCAGCATCTCCTCATTAACGAGGCCTCGCGTGCTGTCTAAAACCGGAAGATGCAAGCTGACAAAGTCGCTTCGGCTAAAAAGCGACTGGACGTTTTCCATGCGCTGCACTTCACTGGGCAGCCGCCAAGCCGCTTCTACCGACAGCGCCGGGTCAAAACCCACCACTACCATGCCCAGATCCAAA
>JAHEJH010000066.1 GCA_024638905.1 Luminiphilus sp. | reverse complement strand
ACTCGTCCTCGCCGTAATCGAGATCCTGAGCAAATGCGAACGGCAGAAAGAGCGCCGCGGTCAAAATCAAAATGATCTTTTTCAACATCTTGCTTCCCCTTGGTGTGAGTTATCGATTGTGTGTTCTTTCGTGCGTTGTGGCAGACCACAGTGAATTGCGGCCTAACAACCCGACACTCTCATGAATGCGCTTTGGAGGACAAGCAGCCGCCTACTCCAGTCCGAGATTCAAACGGGGATCAACGTGTCACCATTTGCTCAGCATGAAACGTCGCCGTGCGTTACAGTCACGACCGAAGCAACCGACTGATTGCCGAAAACAATCAAGACCTGAAACCAAAAGGAGCCCGTCTATATGTTGAATTCCAACACTCGAAAAGTTGCCCTCTCACTTGCCGTAGTGGCCGGCGTAAGTCTGCTGGGTGCCTGTGCCGACAAACCCGGAAGCGAAGGCTGGTGCGAAGACATGAGCGCAAAGAGCAAAGGTGAATGGACGGGCGACGAGGCCAAGACTTACGCCGCGCACTGTGTGCTGGAGAGCACCACGATTGGCAGCGAGGCCTGGTGCGAAAACCTGAATGGAACACCAAAAGGCGAATGGACGACCCAGGAAGTGGCTGACTATGCCAAGTACTGCGTGGTAGATCAGGTCACCCAATAAAAATATCCCCGAGGCGGCGTTCACGCCGCCTCTACTCCTTTCCTTGTAACGCGGCGCAGGTCACAATTCGCCAATGAGCGACGTTACACCCGCCACGCACACTCCCATGATGCAGCAGTACCTCGCGATCAAGAGCGAGCATCCGCACGAGCTCCTTTTTTATCGCATGGGCGATTTCTACGAGCTCTTTTACGACGATGCTGAAGCCGCGTCGAAACTCCTCGACATCACGTTGACCAGTCGCGGCAAATCGGCCGGTGAGGCGATCCCCATGGCAGGCGTTCCCTACCACGCGGCCGAGAGCTATCTCGCGCGACTGGTGAAAGCGGGACGTTCAGTGGCCATCGCCGAGCAAATCGGTGATCCCGCAACGAGCAAAGGGCCGGTCGAGCGCGAGGTAGTGCGCATAGTGACGCCCGGCACGCTCACTGATGAATCTCTACTGGAGGCACGCCAAGATGCGCTGATTCTCGCTATTGCAGTCAATAAAACGGGCTACGGACTGGCATGGCTGGATGTCAGCAGCGGCCGCTTCCTGGTCTCAGAGGTTACAGACAAAGTGGCACTGGAGGCCGAAGTCGCGCGGCTGGCCCCTGCAGAGATTCTGGTACCCGAATCGAGTTACCTCGCAGACGAGTCCTGGCATGGCGCCCTGCGTCGCCAACCGGATTGGCGCTTCGATGAGACCGGTGCTCGCGAAGATCTGCAGCGACAATTCCAGACCCGAGACCTCGACGGTTTTGGCTGCGGCGGACTCACGGTCGCCATCGCCGCTGCAGGTGCATTGCTCAGCTATGTCAAAGACACCCAGCGCAGCGACCTGCCCCACATCCGCGCGATCCACCTCGAGTCACAAAGCGGTGCGGTGATTCTCGATGCCGCGACGCGACGCAATCTGGAGATCGACCTGACACTCAATGGCGGCGAGGAGCATACGCTCTACGCGGTCTATGACAGCACGGTAACCGCCATGGGCGCCCGGCATCTTCGCCGTTGGCTGCACCGGCCGATTAATGACCGCGGTGAAATTGAGGGGCGGCTCGACGCAGTGGAATCTATGGTTCTGGAGTATCGCTTTGAGCCACTCCGCGAGGCGCTCAAGGAGATCGCTGATCTGGAGCGAATTCTTTCGCGGGTCGCGCTGGCCTCAGCACGACCCCGGGATTTGAGCCGACTGGGAAGCAGCCTGGCCCAATTGCCGCTGATACGAAGCCGTCTGCCCGACGAATCCACCCTTCTCGAACAGCTGTCCACCGCTCTGCCCGATTACGAGATGCTGACTGAACTTCTTGAGCGCGCCATCATCGAGAACCCACCGGTATTGATCCGCGACGGGGGCGTCATTGCCGCGGGCTACGATGAGGAGCTCGACGAGCTGCGCGGTATCAGCGACAACGCAGGCGCCTATCTACTGGAGCTCGAGCAGCGCGAGCGTGATGCGACCGGTCTGTCGACGCTCAAGGTCGGTTACAACCGGGTGCACGGCTACTACATTGAGATCAGCCGCACTCAGTCAGAACAGGCGCCCGATACTTATCAGCGCCGCCAGACGCTGAAAAATGTCGAGCGGTTCATTACGCCCGAACTCAAAACCTTCGAAGACAAGGCGCTTTCCAGCAAAAGCCGCGCACTGGCGCGGGAAAAGCATCTTTATGAGGTGCTGGTTGCAGAAGTGGCGGAATCCCTCGCCCCACTGCAGGCGACCGCCACCGCGCTGTGTGATCTTGACGTGCTCGGCTGCTTTGCAGAGCGGGCGACCGTGCTTGATCTCTGTCGGCCACGCTTTACGGATAAAACCTTGCTGCAGATTGAGGGAGGTCGCCACCCCGTGGTGGAAGCGGTGCGGGATGTGCCATTTATCGCCAATGACACACAGCTCGATCACAACCGACGGATGTTGCTGATCACAGGCCCCAATATGGGCGGTAAGTCTACTTACATGCGGCAAAACGCGCTGATCGCACTGCTCGCCCACGTCGGTGCGTTTGTGCCCGCGCAGGCGGTCTCATTATCCTGCCTGGATCGCATCTTTACGCGGATCGGCTCTTCCGACGATCTCGCGAGCGGCCGTTCCACGTTTATGGTCGAAATGACCGAGACCGCCAATATTCTCCACAATGCCACTGAGCGCAGTCTGATCCTCATGGACGAAATTGGTCGCGGCACCAGCACCTTTGATGGATTGAGTATCGCCTGGGCTACGGCGCTAGCGCTCGCTAATCAAGTGCAGGCTCTTACGTTTTTCGCTACGCACTATTTCGAGCTCACCGCGTTGCCCGAGCAACACCCTGCAATGGCGAACGTCCACCTCGATGCTACCGAACACGAGGACCACGTCGTGTTCCTCCATCAAATTCAGGAAGGCCCCGCGAACCGCAGCTTCGGATTACAGGTGGCCAAGCTGGCGGGCGTCCCCAAGGACATTCTCGACGCAGCCAAAGACAAACTTCATGAACTCGAGAGCGGCGTTGCCGCCGGACCGCCTCCCGCCCAGGCGGAGTTGTTCATGGCAGCACCGCCAGCTCCCGCTCCGCCTTCACCCACGCTGGAGGCACTGCGGTCATTGGACCCGGATAACCTCAGTGCCAAAGCGGCCCTGGACTGGATCTATCAACTGAAACAGAAGCTTGACGATGAAACCTGACCAGTTTTCAAAACACTTCACAGCCAGT
Source organism: Luminiphilus sp. (assembly GCA_024638905.1). Lineage (GTDB taxonomy): Bacteria > Pseudomonadota > Gammaproteobacteria > Pseudomonadales > Halieaceae > Luminiphilus. The sequence goes on along the minus strand of JAHEJH010000066.1, from coordinate 3,433 downwards.
ATCCTTCGCATCGGGATGAATGAGGTATCGGTATGACGTTCGTTGTTGGCGAAGATTGCATCAAGTGCAAGCACACTGATTGCGTTGAGGTGTGCCCCGTAGATTGTTTCTACGAGGGCCCCAATTTTCTGGTGATTCACCCGGACGAGTGCATCGACTGTGCGCTGTGTGAACCCGAGTGCCCTGTCGATGCGATCTACTCAGAGGACGAACTGCCCGGCGATCAGGAGTCGTTCCTGCAATTGAACGCAGAGCTGGCTGAAATCTGGCCAAACATTACCGAGCGCAAAGAGCCTCCCGCCGATGCAGAAGACTGGGCGGGAAAGCCCGGCAAGCTCGAGTTTCTGGAGCGCTGAGCACGGAGCTTTCTGCCCGCGACCCGCGGGCACCCCCTTTAAGCGAACCCATCATCACAGTCAGGCGTGTTGCGGAGTGATATCGGTGTTGCGCAGTCAACGCTGAGGTAACAGTGCCGTTGGATTCACGGGTCGACCGTTGCGCCGAATCTCGAAGTGCAACTTCACCGAATCACTACTTGTGCTGCCCATACGAGCGATCACCTGACCGGCATCGACCCGCTGCCCCTCAGCCGCCAGCAGGGCGTCATTGTGGCCATAGGCGCTGAGGTAGGTGTCGTTATGCTTAACAATGAGTAGCGCGCCATAGCCGGTGACACCGGTGCCCGCATACACCACCACGCCTGCTGCCGTTGCCATCACCGGCGAGCCGCGTTCACCGACCAGATCAATACCTTTGTGCCGCTCAGCTGAGTAAGCGCGGCTCACTTTCCCCTCTGCAGGCCAGGACCAGCGATCCACCGGCGCATTGGGTGTGGGGCTCCTCGCGGGAGATAACGTATGCGAGGGCGGGCCTGATTCAGACTCCGTGGCCGCTGGCTTGGCAGTAGCGGTGATGCTATCGCCCTCTGTAGCCCTCGCCGTCCCACTGCCCGCCGAATTCTTCACACTGGTTCCGCTAGCGCGCTGCATCGCACTGGCCTGGGCCACGTTTGCCTCAGCCGACACTGAGGCGCTCTCGGCCACACCTTGAGGTGCCGTTTTCAGCGCTTGTCCGACCCTGATCACATAGGGTGGATCGATATCGTTCAGGCTTGCGAGCGTGCGGTAGTCCACCCCCAGACGAAAGGCCACTGCGTAGAGCGTATCTCCCGGCTCCACCGTGTAGTCCGGCCCGGAAGCCAAGTCGGGCCCATAATCCGGACGATGAGTGTTTGTCTGACGCACCTCCGGCGGGACATCCACCGCCGCCACGGACTTGTTTTCAATGACCGCGGGTGGCGTATCGGCGCAGCCAAAAAGCAGCAACAGGCTTACCACGAAGATCTGGCCGCAACGCACCGTCATATTAGAGACCCCGACGCGAAGCCAGTGCCTGCATACTCCAGACCAAAAACCATCCGACAAGGCAGGCACCTAGACAAGCAAAAAGCTGCGCATCCGTGATCGTCGACGGCAACACCGGCCGCGATACCGTGATCGCCCCCTCCGCGGCATTCAACACTACCTCCTGTCGCCACGGCCATACCGCCACCAGTGAACCCATCAGCACACCGCTCAGAAATGCCATAGCCAGAGCCCGATAGCGCTGCAGACAGTGCTGCAGCACCCGCGCGAAGAGCAGTAGCCCGGTCAGGCATCCTGCGGCGAGCACCAAAAGTTCTGTGACCTGTAGCGTCTTAATTGCCGACAGCACCTGCTCATACATACCCATTAGAACCAGCAGGAAGCTGCCCGATATCCCGGGCAAAATCATGGCGCAAATCGCGATCGCGCCGGCAAAAAACAGCCCGGGCAAGCCGGCAAGAAACGACACGGGAGGCATCAAGGCTGCACCCACTGCGATGCAGGCACCCAGGGTAAAACCCACCAAGCGACCAGGGCTATTCAGCGTCACCTCTTCCCGAATCAGCAGCACTGCGCTACTGAGAATTAGCCCGGAAAAAAACGACCACAGCGGCTGCGGATAGTGCTCCAGCAGCCAGTGAATGCCAGACGCCATAGAGAAGATCGCGGTCAGGATACCCAGAAGCAGAATCGACAGAAATCCACCGTCGACTCGATGCCACAACGCATTCCACCGGCCACTCAACGCCATGGAGAGCGCGTCGCCGTCTGCTGCCACAATGGCCCCCAGCAAGCGCTCGTAGATGCCGGTAATCAGTGCGATCGTGCCACCGGAGACACCGGGTACGATATCCGCCGCACCCATCGCCAGACCGCGAACAAACACCCCTGCCGGCGGATGCTTCACCGGGTCACGCCTCGCACCATGGGTACAAAGTTCACCTCTTCGATTGCCTCCTCGACATAACCCTCAGGTGTCGCGGTCACCATCATGAGCTGCTGGCGTTCGCCACCCACAGGCAGGATCAGCCTGCCTCCCGGCGCGAGCTGCTCCAGCAGCTGGGTGGGCAGGTGCTCCGGCGCCGCGGCGCCCAGAATCAAATCAAAAGGTGCCTCACTGGCCCATCCGTCCAGCCCGTCTCCATGGCGCAACCGCACGTTGCGCACTCGCAGCGCGCGCAGTTGCTTGCGCGCCCGCTCCAAGAGCGGCTTGATGCGTTCAATCGCGCAAATCTCATCCACAAGACTGGCCAATATCGCCGTTTGGTAACCCGAGCCGCTCCCCAGCTCCAGCACTTTTTTTGGTCGCCGCTGAGCCAGAGCGAGCTCACTCATTCTGGCAACAACATAGGGTTGCGAGAGCGTTTGGCCATAGCCAATCGGCAGCGCTGTATCCTCGTAGGACCGATGGGCTAGCGCCTCATCCACAAACAAATGACGAGGCACACTGCGAATCGCCTCGAGCACCTCAAATCGCGTGATGCCCTGATCCATCAACCGCTGTATAAGTCGCTCCCGCGTCCGCTGGGAGGTCATACCGATACCTTGCTGGCTCACGCAGAGGCACCCTCACTGTTCAGCAGTGCAACCGCATAGCTGGCAATGCCTTCCTCGCGCCCCACAAAGCCCAGTTTTTCGGTAGTGGTGGCCTTCACGTTAACACTGCCCGTGGCCACTCTGAGATCAGCGGCAATCCGCTCGCGCATCTCATCGATGTGCGCGCTCAGCCTTGGGGTTTGTGCGATCACAGTGAGATCGACATTACCGACTGTCCAACCGGCCTCATCCAACTGCGCCACCACGGCGCGCAAAAGCGTTCGACTGTCAGCACCACTAAAGGCGGGATCGGTGTCCGGGAAATGCCGGCCAATATCACCCAGGCCCGCCGCACCCAACAGCGCATCACAGAGTGCGTGCAGCACCACATCCCCGTCAGAGTGCGCGATCAGTCCGCGCTCGCAGGGAATCTGAACGCCACCTAACACGACGCAATCGCCCTCGCCAAAGGCGTGTACATCGTAACCGTGGCCAATGCGCATCACGTCATTGCCCTCCTCTCTTTCTCAGCA
>JAHEJH010000065.1 GCA_024638905.1 Luminiphilus sp. | reverse complement strand
TGGAAAGGCAGGTCAAAGCAAATCAAGTGCTGCGCAAATTGAAAATTGCGGCCTTCACTGCCAATTTCGGAACAGATCAGCGCCTGAGCACCGCCGCTTTCCTCGGCAAAGAAGGCAGCAGCGCGATCGCGTTCGATAAGGCTCAGGTCCTCGTGGAAGGCCGCGCAACGAACACCGGCTTTCAGGTGCAGAAAGTGCTCCAGCGCAATCGCTGTCTCTTTATGCGCGCAGATCACAAGCACCTTTTTGGGCCGGAGATTTTTCAGCTGTGTTTCCAGCCACTCGACCCGAGGGTCCTGTTCAATCCATATGGATTCTGGGTGCAGCGTTTCCGGATGGAGTGTCTGGGCGTCATGCTGATAAAGTGCTGGCGACGCCAGCGAATAAGCGTGTCGGTGTCGTTGCGGAAACCCGGGCACCCCTCGCCGTGAATTGCGGTACAGCACGCGCCCGGTGCCGTAACGGTCAAGCATCTGCTGAATCTGCTCTTCTGTATCGGCCTCGCCATCAATCCCCTCGGGTAGTGTGACGGCCTCACCCCTTTCCAATTGATCGATCAGGCGGCTCCATTCGGCAAATTGGGCGTATTCGGCGGTAAATTGGTCAAAATCTGCGAAGCGCGCAGGGTCGATCAGTCGCAGTCGGTCAAAGTGGCTTCTCAGTCCAGCCTGCTCGGGAGTGGCGGTCAGTAGCAGTAGGCCGCGGGCGCGAGCCGATACCTCGCAGACAAACTGGCCCAAGTCCGTGCGCTGCTCACCAATTCCGGTGATGTGGTGTGCCTCATCAATGACCAACATGTCCCAGTCAAGGCCGCTGACGATTTCTCTTGTTATCGGATCATCAGCAAACAGGCTGATCGGAGCGATAACCAGCGCATTCTCGGAAAACTCCATTTCGATGTCGGCGTCTTCCAGTCGCTCGGCATTGAGCAGTGAGAATGCGAGGTGGAAGCGTCTTTGCATTTCAACAAGCCACTGGTGCGCCAGTGTCTCAGGCACAAGCACCAGGACGCGGCGCATCCGCTGTCGATGTAGCTGCTGGGTGAGGATCAACCCTGCCTCAATGGTTTTACCGAGCCCCACCTCATCGGCAAGTAACACGCGTGGCGCAAAGCGTTTCCCCACGTTGGCTGCCACATACAGTTGGTGCGAGAGTAGAGCGGTTCGTGGACCGAGCAAGCCTCCCAGTTCAAAGCCTTCTCCCTCGGCGGCGTGCTCCAAAGTGGTCATTCGGAGACCAAAGTCTCGAGGCTTACCCAGTTGATTATTCAGTAATCGCTCGATCGGCGTATTCAGCTCGATATGGGCATCAAGCTCGGTCTCCACGACCGAATGATGCGCTCCAGATGGTCCCTCTGCTTCATAAGTAATCACCCCTCCTTGTTCCTGAAGCGCGATCACCGTCAGCATGCTGCCGTCCATGCGTGTCAGCTGGTCACCGGGTTTGAGGAGTAGTCGGGTCAGGGGGGCGCGATCGGTCGCATACACCCGCTCCTCCTCCACGGCGGGGAAATGCAAGGTGACCCGACGTTCATCGGCGTGGGTCACGATCCCCAAACCTAAAGTACTATCCGCGTGACTGACCCATCGCTGGCCAGGTAAGAATTGATCGGTCATGAATTAGAAAAACAGTCTGTAGCTATTGGCGCGGGCGTGCTCGAGAAACGCTTCCGTCGGGAGTGATTTGATCTCCGCCAGCGTCTCGGCAATGAAGGGTAAGTAGCAGGGCGCGTTGGGTCGCCCACGATAGGGAACAGGCGTTAGATAGGGTGCATCGGTCTCGAGCACAATGCGCTCCACTGGGGTGGCGTCGACTACGGCTCTGACATTGTCGGCATTGCGGAACGTCGTGATGCCATTGAAGCCCAGCATGAACCCCTCGCTAAGACAGTACTCGGCCAGTGACAGGGAGCTGGTGAAGCTGTGGATGACCCCTTTTCGCGGCAGCGCGCTGCTGTAATTGGCCAGGATCGCGCGGGTATCGTCATCAGCCTCGCGGGTATGGATGACCACAGGCAGAGACAGCTCGGCGGCAAGCGCCAGCTGCTCATCGAATGCTTTGATTTGTGCCTCTCGGTCAGCGTGGTCGTAGTAGTAATCGAGTCCGATTTCCCCAATGGCCACGACGCGCGCGTCTGCTGCGCCTGTTTCGACCCGCTTTGCCAGCGCGGGGCTCCAGCTCTCAGCCTCGTGAGGATGAATGCCCTGGGTGCACCAAATGGACTGGTGCCCGTTGGCGATGTCACGTACCTGATCCAGGTTATCGGCCGAGACGGAGATCGTAACGATCCGCTCAATCCCGACACGAAAGGCGTCATCCAATGTCTCGGACAATGCCTGCGAGTCCAGATAATCCAGGTGGCAGTGTGTCTCAACAATGGGAGTGTTGAACTGCGGAATCTCTCGGCGGCTGGTCTGACTCATTAACGGGGGTAGGGCATCGCTGGGGCGCGAAGTATGGCACAAATGACAGTAGTAAAGGCCTGTGGCGCCTAATTATCCCTGCGGGTAGTCCGGCGTCGAACTTCTCGCGATGAGCTATCCGCGACGAACTATCCGCGACGAACTATCCGCGATGAACTGTCCGGAAGCGCATGGATTGGACTGTGTCGATAATTTCCTGCCACAGCCACTGATGAATGGGTGAATGCTCGGTACGCCGATGAGCAATAAGCGAGTACTGCACGCTGAATGTCATTTCAACGGGTAAGGTCAGGGCGACCATATCGCGTGTTGCGCCCTCGTTGCGCGCCAGGTAGGCCGGGCAAATAAGGAGATAGTCCGTCTCTCTCAGAATTTCAAATGCTGTCAACAGGTGCGATGTTTCGAGAATGCCCCGGTCGCTCTCGAACAAACCGCGCGCCAGCACCTGACCTCCAACCAACTCTTCGCGGTCTGCAACATAGAGTGCCACCTGCGGATACTGGCGCATCAGGTCGGCGGTGACGGTCTGGGCAACGAGCGGGTGGTCCTGCCGAACGAAAATCGCAAGTGGGGAGGCGGCCAATGGCGAAACTGAATACTCCGGCGGATATTCCTCCCGCTGTATTTGTATGGCGAAATCCAGCTCGCCGCTTGCCAACTGATCCAGCTGCCGCTCGGCTCGTGTAATGGTGCGAAGCCGCAACCGGGGCGCGCTGGATTGCAGTCGCGCAGAAAGTGGGGGCAATAGCGTGAAACCGACATACTCGGAAATGGCCAGCGTGATCTCGCCTTTAAAAGCGGCGGGAGTGAACTCTCCGGCGTCCAGCAGCCCATCCACCTGCCCGAGCAGGCTTTTGAGCTCCCCCGCGAGCCCGAGCGCTCGGGGTGTAGGCTGGATGCCGCGCTTACTGCGCACAAACAACGGGTCATCGAAGGTTTCCCGCAGTCTGCCCAGCGTTTTTGACATCGCCGGCTGGGTAATCGACAGCCTGTCAGCGGCGCGCGAAACACTGCATTCTTCAAGCAGAATATGCAGTGCGACCAATAAGTTGAGGTCAATTCTTGCAAGACGGTTGAGGTTCAAGGCTTTACCTTATAACGCTGGAGACTGTATGTGATTAAAAAAATACATTGGTAGTCATGTTAACCCGTATGGATACTATGTAACAGGTTCTGAACACGTTGCGCCGGGTTTTCCCTTTTACCCGGCGTTATCCAGAGTCCGATACAGCCTCTGCCCGCCTCTCCGAGGCGGGCTTTTTTTTGCGCTATATTCCAACGATGCCCGCACGACTGCCGCCAACTCACCTGACACCGCTGCTCGTGCTGCTGTGCCTCTATGTCTGCCCAGCCCGCGGCGATACGCCGATCCCCTTTGGCTTGCCAGTGCAGTACCGCGATGTTGTGACGGTATTGGATTTTGCTGACGGGCGAGACGCCTCCGAGCTTGCGAATGTTGATGAGGCTCAGGCCAGACTTGAGGCGACAGAGCGAAATCTTGGGCCCTATCACCCCGCGCTAGCGGCCGAATTCGTGCAGGTCGCCGAGCTGGCGATGGAGGCGGGTGAAGTGTCTTTGGCGACGTCCCTCTATGACGCCGCGTTGCACAATGCCAGGGTCAACAATGGCTTGTACGGTGATCAGCAGTTGCCGATCCTGCGTGGGCTACTGGATTTGTATCTGCTGACGGGCGATCGTGAAGGGTTCGAGGCCCGCGCGGCCTATCAGTTTCGGTTGCTGGGTTCGGGCCTGCCGCCTTTTGAAGAGGGTGAAATGCGCGCGGCTCTGGAGTTTTTCGACGTGTCACTCGATGCCCTGATGGGCGTTTCCTGGGAGGGCCGGAGCCGCGAATTGTTGGCACTGCACACTCGCTTCGAGTCGATGGCTGAAGCGGTTTGTGCTGACGAGTCAGTAAATCTTGCCTGGTGCGAGCCCTTTAGCTTCAGATTGGGTCGTTTTTACTATCTTCTGGAGCACAAGCTCGATGTATTTGTTGACGACCCCCGTTTCGAGCGGACCTTTACCGACCCGGAGTGGCAATCCCTTGACCGGGAGCCAAGACTGGAAGCGCTGCAGCGTCGCCTGTTCAGTAAGGGGGAAACGGTTTTTGAGCGACTGCTTAAGGTCAGTCCCGATAGCCACGAGGCACTATCCGCTCTGGCAGATTGGCACTGGTTTTATCGTAAGCGGGATGAGGCGACGACGCTTTATCGGAGGGCCTGCGTGCTTTCGTCGTCTAGGTTTTCCCGAGCGGCCCCGCTGCCGGAATACCCCCGGCTGGCCTTTAACAGGGCGTTTCAAGAGCCGGCTATGCCGCTCGACGTGTCCCTGACAGTGACCGAGAGGGGCAGGCCCGTTCATATGAATTTCAGTTTGCCTGCGGCAGGGGTGGATACCGACCCGCCAAGCCGGGTCAGACGTGCGATGCGCAGCATGGTGTTCCGGCCAGCCTTTGTGTCGTGTTCCGAGCCGGTGGAGACCGAACTGAAACTGGAGCTCGCCTACATCGACTGATCAGTCGTTGTGAATCACCAGTAACGCGCCGGTCGCTTTTACCGTGCCAGAAAGCCGCCAGCCCAAAACTTCGCCGCCGTGTTTTTCAGTCACTTTGTCGGCCATTTCATGGAACGTGGGTCGCTCGGGATCGCCAATCACGATCGTGCCAACGCCAGCGTCAATGGCGCGATCGATCATTTTGGCGACAGGATCCACCAGCTCATCCCAGAAACAAATATCACCGCCGAACAGAATGTCCACGTTCTCAAGGTCTTTTTTGCGGACCTTTTCGAAACGCTGCACCCAGCTTTCGGTGGAGACGCCGTTAAGTTCCGCTACGGCATTAAGGTAGGGGAATACAGCGGGGTCGGCATCCATTGAAACGACCTTTGACCCCCATTCTTTGGCGCACCAGATGCCGGTAATGCCCCAGCCGCAGCCAGCATCCAGCGCGCGCTTGCGGCGCTTCGGAGGATGCTTTTTTAAATAGTCGATGATCAGGCAGCTGGATTTCCACAGCTTGGTACCATGAATGCTCGGCTCATGACCTGCGCGCCGTACGGCTCGAATACTCTTGTGCCCGGCGTACGGCATGACGATGCCGCGGAAGCGACGGAGCTTTTTATCTGGAGCGGATGGCTTGGCTTTGCTGGTTTTTTTCTTGGTTTTAGACGACGGCATACCGCGCTCCGCGTTCAATGGGAGCGCGAGCTTAGCAAAAGTGCCGTGCCGAGGGTATTAGCGCTTGGTAACTTCTTCGGCCTGCAAGCCTTTGGGGCCTTCAACCAGGCTGAACTCGACTTCCTGTCCCTCGTTCAGGCTACGATAACCATCCCCCTCGATCGCTCTGAAGTGAACAAAGATATCGTCTGGCCTGTCGGCCATTGTGATGAAGCCAAAGCCCTTGGCGTTGTTGAACCACTTAACGGTTCCTGTCTGTCGTTCTGACATGACTGAATCCACCGCATTAGAATTATTATTGGATGTAGTCTTATCAGGGCTTTAAGCAGAACGCAACTCCTCAATTTGCGTGCGCTGACGCCCGAGAGTCGCTAGAGCCGTTTCCGCCATCGTTTTCTTGTGCTTTTCTGCTTCGACAATGTCTGCAGGCGCTCGCTCGATAAACGACTTATTGGAGAGTTTGCCGTCGAGCTTCGCCACTTCTTTCTCCTGGCGTTCGATCTCCTTGTCGAGGCGCTTGAGTTCGGCCTCAATGTCGATGACACCGGCCATGGGCACCCTGATCTCCAGGTCACCGCATAAAGCCATCAGGCTTGCGGGCGGTGCCTCTTCTCCGGACAGCACCGTAATACCGCTGACCTTGGCCAGTCGTCCCAGGTACGCCTCATTGCGGCTGAATCGCTCACGGTCGAGCTCAGTGGCATTGACGATAAACACAGGGAGCTCGGTAGCAGGGGGGATATTGGATTCTGAGCGAATGGTGCGGATGCCGACAATGATCTCTTTGAGCCATTCTATTTCTGCTTCGGATTCTGCATCCACGCGATCGTTCTGCCTTCCGGGCCAAGGCGCCAGCATGATGCTTTCGCCCTCTTGATCCGCCAGTGGGCTGACGGTTTGCCAGATTTCCTCTGTCAGGAACGGCATGAAGGGATGGAGCATACGCAGTGACTTCTCCAGTACCGTGATTAAAGTGCGACGCGCCCCCAATTGTTCGGAAGTGGCGGTGGCGTCATCCCATAGAACTGGCTTGGACAGCTCAAGGTACCAGTCACAGAACTCATTCCATACGAAGTCGTAAAGCGCTTGGGATGCCTGGTCGAAACGATAGTTGTCGTAGGCATCCTCGACGGCAATCAGTGTTGTCTCGAGGCGGCTCTGGATCCAGCGGTCA
>JAHEJH010000061.1 GCA_024638905.1 Luminiphilus sp. | reverse complement strand
CCTTTAGCAGCTCTGTTTATCTGGCCAGCGAGGCGATTCAGCGCTTCGGCACTGAGGCGCAAAAATCGGCTTGGCTACCGAGGCTCGCAGGCGGTGAGTGCGTCGCGACCGTCGCCATGGCAGAGCGCGCAGGTCGTCTGGCGCTTGACCGGCTTGAAACCCGACGCAGCGGATCGCAAATCTCCGGTGCAAAAGTGCCTGTTGCTGACGCCTCAATAGCGGAGGTGGCCGTGGTGCTGGCCCGTTCCGAGGCCGGGCTAGAAGCTTGCCTCGTACCCCTGCAGCAAGCCGGCGTATCGGTTGAGCCGGTGCTCACATTTGATACCAGTAGAGGGCACAGCGCGGTGACCTTTGATAGCGCTGAGGCGGAGGTGTTGGGGGGTACCACCATTGATCCGAGGGACTGGGAGAGCTTGCTCGATGGCGCGGCGGTGTTACTTGCCTGGGAGCAGCTGGGCCTGGCGGAGACTGCGCTGACTCAAGCCCGGGACTATGCCTTGCAACGGTTCGCGTTTGGTCGCGCCATTGGCTCTTATCAGGCGATCAAGCACAAGCTGGCCAACATGTATGTGAAGAACACGCTCGCCCGCAGCAACGCTTATTACGGTGTCTGGGCTTTGGCCGAGGGGAGTGACGAGTTGCCGCTGGCAGCGGCGACTGCGCGTGTTGCGGCGATACAAGCCTCGACCTATGCGGCAGAAGAAAATATCCAGACTCACGGTGGAATGGGTTTCACCTGGGAGTTTGACTGCCACTTTTATCTGCGCCGGGCGAAGCTATTAAGCCTTGCGATTGGTAGTGAAGCGGTCTGGCAAGATCGATTGGTGTCGGCGTTGGCCGCGCAAACTGCGGCAGCCTGAGGGAGAGAGCAGATGGACTTTAACGATACCCCTGAAGAAGCGCGCTTCCGCGAGGAAGCTGCGTCTTGGCTTGCCGAGAATGCGCCAACTGATGACGCGTTCCGTGCAATGACGCCGCTGGAACAGGCCAAGGTCTGGCAAAAACGAAAATACGATGCGGGTTGGGCCTGTATGGGTTGGGCGCCTGAATTTGGCGGCCGCGGCGCCTCTGCAATCGAAGAGGTGATCTGGCGTCAGGAGGAAAGCCAGTACGACCTGCCAGCCAACTTCTTTCTGATCGGCCAGGGCATGATCGGGCCGACGCTGATGGCTTGGGCGAGTGATGAAGACAAAGCCCGCTTCCTGCCGCCGCTGGCCAGCGGCGAGGAAGTCTGGTGTCAGTTGTTCTCGGAGCCCGCGGGCGGCTCGGACCTGGCCGCACTGCGCACCCGTGCAGAGCGCGACGGGGACGACTGGGTCATCAATGGGCAAAAGATTTGGACCTCGGGCGCCCATTACTCTGATTACGGTGTGATCGTGGTGCGCACCGACCCCACCGTGCCAAAGCACAAGGGGCTCAGCTACTTCTATGTCGACATGAAGGCACCGGGTGTTGAGGTCAAGCCGATCAAGCAGCTGACAGGGGACTCGGATTTTAACGAGGTGTATTTCACCGACGTGAGGGTTTCGGACAGTCAACGCCTGGGCGAGGTCGGTCAGGGTTGGCAGGTGTCGCTTACCACGCTCATGAACGAGCGCGCTGCGATTGGCGGCAGTTTTGGCCAGATGGATGTGTCGCTGGCCATGTCTGTGGCGGAGGAGGTCGAGATCGACGGCCGACCCGCGCTGGAAGATGCTGCAGTGCGCGCCCGGATTGCTAACTGGTATGTGCAGGAGGCGGGCCTCAAGTACACAGGATACCGATCGCTGACGGCGCTCTCTCGGGGCGCCTTGCCTGGGCCGGAGAATTCCATTGGCAAGCTCGTCGGTGCGCCCAAGATGCAGGCGATGTCCTCATACCTGATGGACCTATTGGGTGCCAGTGGTGCCATTGCTGATGAGTCATTGGCGGCCAAGGCCGGCATTATCCAGCGGGCCTATATGGGGGCACCGGGACTGCGTATTGCCGGTGGCACGGACGAGATCATGGCCAATATTATTGCCGAGCGCGTACTGGGGTTACCCCAGGAACCTCGTCTCGATAAAGGCATCCCGTTCAACGAGGTCCCGACCGGGTAGCGCAGCCAGCTTGAGTAAGTTCGCAGGGACACGCAGACTCCGCGCATGAGTCAGGAGACGACCACCCAGTTGCTCGGGTTGCCAACGGAATATGGCGTGCCGGGTGAAGACGGCAAGGCATTCAGCGCAGCAGAAGTTGACCAACGTTCTGCATCGCGCATGCTGAGAGTGCTCATGCTGTTTGCCTGGGCGCTGGCTGGGGCTGTTTTGGTCTCGGCTTTCCTTGGCTACCGCACGGACTTCTCCAATTTGCTGGCAGGCGGCTGGTTCGCCGTGTTGTCGATTTTGTTGCTGGCCTGGCCGCGGATGAACCTGTTGTGGCACCGCGCTATCGCAGTGGTCATCCTCATGCTGATTGTCATCAGATGGTCGGTGTCATGGCTCTACGCCGAGCCGGCCGACGCCATGATTGGTGTCATGATTGGCCTTCTTTACACACCGGTACTGGTCATCATTACCACGCTGCTTTGGGGCCGACTCAGTTTGTACATCGGTGCGGGTACGGGTCTGGTCATGGGGCTCGTTGCGTACCTGGGGAGTTCCAGAGAGGCGCTGGCGGGCGCGTACCTTAATGACTGGCGCATCGGCCCACTGGTCTTGTGCGTCTACGGATTATTTTCCTGGCTTTTGGGCATTTGGGTACGCGAACGTGACCAGCTGCGAGAAACGGCAGAGCGTGTCGATAGATTGCGCAAGGCAGCCAATACCGACACCTTGACGGGCATTGCCAACCGACGGATTGCAGAGCGTGCGCTCAATTTGTTTGCTACTAGACAGCGCCGGTACGCGGTGATGATGATCGATATTGATCATTTCAAAGCCATCAATGACCAGCACGGCCATGACACCGGAGATCGCATTCTGCAGAGAATTGCCGAGATCCTGAAGGCCCGCATGCGGGTGCAGGATACGGTGGCCCGATGGGGCGGCGAGGAGTTTCTGGTGATCGTGGAGAGTGTGACCCGCGATGAGTCCGCTTCTATCGCTGAGTCGCTGCGCCAAATGATCGAAGCCGGCACGGGAGAGATCCTGAAGACCACGATCAGTATTGGGGTGGCCCATAGCGAGACGGGTCAGAGCGTGGATCAGATCTTGAAGCGCGCGGACGAGGGCTTATACGCGGCGAAAAACTCGGGCCGTAATAAAGTGGTGACGGTCTGAAGAAGGGTAATGCTTAGTCGGACAGATCCAGACTGAACTTCAGGAATACCTCATCAAGTTCGTAGCCCAGATCCCTGTATAAAGCCTGGCCTGGCCCATTGTCGCGCGCGGTTTCCAGATCCAGCCGGTCAGCGCCCTGTGCTTTTGCCCACTCACTCGCCGTGTTCATTAAAGCGCGTGCAATGCCCTGTCGTCGCGCCGCCTCGATCACATAAAGGTCGTACAGTACAAAGTAGTCGACGAGATCCACTGAGCAAAGCGCTGGATACAGTTGCGTAAAGCCAAGGAGCTGAGAGCCGTTATCCGCCGCGAAAAGGGTTGAGCGCCCCCGCTCAAGGTTTTCCGCAAGCCAGTTTTTCGCAGCGCCCAGATCCGGCGGGCATTCATAGAATTGCCGGTACTGATCAAAAAGTTCAGCGAGCTGATCAAGGTCTCGAGCCTCTGCGAGACGAATGGCGGCGTTCATGGCGATGTCCTTCATGATCCGGTGACACCAATTTACCGGCTATCGACGGATTTGCAAAAACCGTGGTTCTGCGTTGCAAAAACTTGGAATCCAACTGGCCACGGTTTAGCAAAAAGTGACAGGCGATACCCGCTGTCACATTTTGCACCGGATAGAAGCGATTCGAGTCGCGAAAAGCGTTAGCGTACTGGCACGCGTAGCCCGTTTGGGTAACGTTGAAGATAGACAATAAGACATTGGCTGGGGATCGAGGATTCCATGCCGTAGTTGGCCATAAATGACCTGTATTTGGCAAGGTAGCACCTTGAGTCGCCGTCTGTACCGGCAGAAGATGGTGAAAAGCTTTAGAGAACACGGTAGCGAGAGCGCAATGGTCAGTAACGAACAAGAAGCCCAGCAGGTTGTGATTCGCCATATTGGCGGGTTTGCCTGGCCCACGCTGCTCTTACTGGTGAGTTGCGCGACGATATACCTTATAGCCGTCGCACATTTGCTGACCGAACCTACATTTTCTTGGTGGGCGCTGGGTGGCATTGCGTTGTGTACCTACGCTATCTATACCCCACTTCATGACGCGGTTCATGGCGCGGTCACTGGAATGAGCTTGGAGCGTCGCTGGGTCAATGAGTGGACGGGGTATATCGCGGCCCACTTCATCGGTATTTCCTTCGCTTCCCATCGGCGTTCCCACCTGAAGCACCATCGTTCGACCAATCACCCGAGCGAAGACCCGGATATGGTGCTTTCGGCGAGTAACGTCTATCAGTTAATGCTCGCGTGGCTGAAAGGTATACCCAAGGAGTGGCTATTTGCGGCTTCCTTTGAGCACTTCACAGATGCTGAGAAGGTGACGGTGAGGCGCGAGTTCATTGCCATCATCCTGACGCGCCTGATAGTACTGTTCTTTTGTGCTGACCTCGGTGTCACTTTAATGACGCTACTGGCAGGGCAGTTAATCGGTAATGCGGTGCTGGTTACCCTCTTCGCCTGGTCCGTGCATCACCCGCACACTGAACAAGAGCGAATGCAGACTACGACGGTCTATCAGGCGCGAACAGGGCTCGATACGGTGATGACGCTGCTGTGGGGCTATCAGAATTATCACGCGATCCACCATCTTTACCCCAAGGTGCCTTTTTTCCGTTACCGACGGTTATACAAGGCGCTCGAGCCTTATCTGGTAGGCAGCGGTGTACCGGTGAAGCAGCTCGTCTAATCACCCGGGTGACGTCCGTCACCTCGGCATGTCCTTCGCTTTTTAATCGGACTACTCGCCCAGATGTCTGAACTCGCCCGTTGCTAACGGCTAGTGAGGGACCCTCCTGTCGCGTGACCTTCACATTCAGAGTGGTACATTGTGACATCAGCCACTAAAACAAGTGTCAAGAAACGGGCTGAACGCAAACCATAATTAGGAGAGTCGATATGAAAGCAATCATCCGCTGGGTCGCGGTGTGCTGTCTCGCTGGTTTCACCAGCGTGGCGACCGCCGAGAGACTCGAAGTATTTCGTTGGCAGGCCAATTCCTCCTCTCCGGAGGCCTTGGTGCAGGGCATGATGACCGCAGCCAAAATTCACGAGAAGTATGGCGCGACGGTGGGCATCTTCCGCATGGACATAGGGAGCTCGGGTTACCCGACGTTTGACTACGTCTTGCGTTGGGACTCGGGCGAAGACTGGGCGAAGACCAAACAGACCAATACTAACGAAGAGTGGCAGGCCTTCTGGGCACAAGCCTCCCAGACCCCTTCTGGCACTCTGCTCTGGTCGATGGAAGCACTGAATTGGGACGATTCGGTGAAGGCCGCTGACTTCGCACAAGATGGCCCCTACCGAGTGTACGTTTGGCAACCCAATGCCGGAAAAGCCGCGGCCGTGTATGCCTCGTTCACCCAGGCAGCCAAAATGCATACCGCGATGGGTGCCAAGGTCAACATCTACCAGGAAGGCGTAGGCGGCAATGGCAAGGTGCACTACGTCATGTCATTCGAGGATTGGGCCGACATGGCTGACTTCGGCGACAAGGTGATGGCGAGCGAGGAGTTTCGTTTTCTTCAGGCCGCTGCGGCGGGCGCAGCAACTCCTATCGGTTCCATTCAGGGTGAGCCGCTCTATTACACCGGTCGCTAGACCTTAATCATAGATCACGCCCCAAGCGGGGCGTGATCAATTCCGGTAATCCTTTTAAGGAGAAATCCAATGAGATTTTTGATGGTGCTATGCCTGTTGTTGATGGGCGTATCGGCGTTTGCCGAAGATGAAGCGATGCGGGATGTCAAAACGGCTAATCCGTTTATTTTGCTGCACCCTGAGTCGCAGCAGGCCGCCGCTGAAGCTTACTACGCTGCGGTGGAGAAAAATGTGTTCAATGGTGCGATTCCGCTCAAGCACGCGCAGCTTGCAGCGATATCAGCCTCAGTGGCGATGAAGTGCGTTTACTGTATTCCCGCGCACGCGGCGTTTGCCCGTGCAGCGGGTGCCACGGAGGAGGAAATCAAAACCGCAGTAGCGATTGCCGCAGACGTGGCGCTAAACAGCTCCATGCTCTACGGCAACCAATACGATATGGAAGCCTTTATGAAAATGTTCGAGTGAGGGTTGTTCTGGGCCCGCTTGCAGTCTGGGCCCGCGTATTTGAATCTCGACTGACGCAAGGAGAAAACGATGAATAATTCAAAAACATTTTTTGGGGTCAGCGCGGCGCTGGGTTTAATGCTGACTTTGGCGGCCGGTCAGGCCTGGTCACGGCCGGCGATGTCCGTGCTGACAGTGAATACCAAGGATCCCGCGGAATACTTGCAATGGGTGCAGGGAAGCGGAGAGGCGATCGCAGAGTCGATTGATGCGGCGGTCGGTGGTATCTGCGTGCCGTCGGCGGGCTTCTATGGCCCCGGCGAGCTTTATTACTGGCACCTCTTTGGTGACCATGCGACCGCGTTGGGTTCAGAGCAGTACAACCCCACTGTGATGAAAGAGCTGAAAAAACTCAAAGCGAAACGAGTTGTCTCGCGCGGCGATGCCTACAGCGTCGTCATGGCGGAACCGGGTGACTATGCAGTCGGCGATACCTTTGCCAACTGGAACATCG
>JAHEJH010000059.1 GCA_024638905.1 Luminiphilus sp. | reverse complement strand
GCTAAAGCCCAGGTTCTTGTTGATACCGAGACGAATGTTGTCGCCATCGAGTCGGTACACCAGCACGCCGCGCTGGTAGAGCGCCTGCTCAAGCGCCACTGCGATGGTGCTCTTGCCTGAACCCGAGAGGCCGGTAAACCACAGGGTTGCGCCGCCGTGACCCAGTAATTGGGCGCGTTCGGGGCGATTGATCTCACCGCCGTGCCAGTGCACGTTGGTGGCTTTTTGCTCACTCATGGGGGTGGTCCTCACTACGGAGGCGGCATTCTACGCGGCGGGTGCGGTACAGAAAAGGGTGAAGGCAGATTTACTCTTGGGATTCCCGCCAATCAGCGTAGTGCAAGGTTTGCGAGGGGGAGTGAGCATTGGGGTGCGATTGTACCCGCTCGCTGACGCCCAGCACGCCCACCGCAAGGGCGGCAGCCAAAATGAGCAGCGTGATCGCGCCAGTGTCATGAGGCATGATCAACCCCACCCGCTAACTGAACACCGCGACGATCATGCCGCTGTGTACGGTGTAGGTGGCGCCGCGCAATAAGTAGGTATCCGTCACCTGCGTGTTGCCGCCCGCTTCGTTGCGATCGCTCGACAGGTGCAGCGCGTCAGAGCAAATGAGCGCACGTTCCGAACCACCCAGCATCGGAATCAGTGAGTCACCGCACGGTGCAGTGGCCATCAGATGCGCGCGCCAATCGCTGTAGCGCGCAAAATCCTCACGCTGGGGATTATCCAGTGCAGCAGATTCCTGGCTCAGGGCCAGCATGGCTACCCAGGCGGTGACGCCCGCTGCGGTGCGCAAATTTTTCTGGGTCTCGGTTGTCATAATTTTGCTCTCCCATTTAAAACTGCCGTCCGTGGCAACGGGATCATCCTTGAAGTTGATCGCTGGGTTTGGCTGCTGCTGTCTTGCGACGGGCTTGGCTACTCCCCTGCGAACACCTTCAGTATCGGCAGGAGGCGGATATAAAGATTGGCTCGATCCGCCAAGGTGTTGGCCAAATCGGCCAGCGACTCGAGACTGGCTAGCCGCAATGCGGCCAGCGTTAAGCGGTTAATGAATGGGGAGCAACAGGGGCGCGCGGCGGAACCCACGGCGAAAAGCCTGTTACGCGGAGCCCATTCCTGGAAGAAAGGGGAATTAACGCTGAGAGGGGGGTCTATAAGAGGTAGATCTGATAGAAGAGCTCCGAAAAGTCTCTATCTACACGGGCCAAACCAGCAAAATCATCGGGATCGCTGTGGCGACCACCAAAATTTCTAGTGGCAGACCCATGCGCCAGTAATCGCCGAAGCCGTAACCGCCGGGACCCATAATCAAGGTGTTGTTCTTGTGACCAATGGGCGTCAAAAAGGCGCAGGAGGCGGCTACTGCAACGGCCATCAAAAAGGGGTCAGGGCTCACCTGCAGACGCTCGGCCACGTCGAGGGCAATGGGTGCGGCAATCAGCGCGGTGGCGACATTGTTCAGCACATCAGAGAGCGTCATCGTCACCAGCATGAGTGCTGCGAGGATGAGCATCACTGGCCAGCCGTCGGTGCCCCGCACAAACAAATCGGCGAGCAGCTGGGTGCCACCGCTCGCCTCCAGTGCGACGCTGATCGGGATCATGGCGCCCAGTAATACCACCACCGGCCACTCGATCGACTCATATACCTGCGACAGCGGCACGATATCAAGCACGACGTACAACACCGCCACGCAGGCGAGCGCCATGGGAAGATAGATGAGTTCAAGGCTCGCCAGCACAATGGCGCCGGCAAAGATCAGAATCGCCCGGCGGGCTTTCTCACGTTGAATCACGTCGAGCCCGCGGGGCGCCAATGGCAGGCAGCCGAGCCATTCGATGATGTCGTCGAGGGTGTCCTCGGGGCCCAATAACAACAGCAGATCACCGGCCTGAATTTCGACTTCGCGTAATCGCTCACGCAACCGCACGCCGTTGCGCGAGATCCCAAGCAAAATGACGCCGCGCCGATAACGCAGCCGCATAACGGCCTCGGTGCGGCCCACCATGCGCGAGGTTTGTGGCACCGCCACCTCACGCATCACGGTGGTGCCCGACAGAGCTTTAGAGGGCCGGTCTGAGTCGGCGTAGCTGAGCGCCACCGTCCCCGCGAAAGCCTCGATACCATCGGGTCCGCCCTCAACGACAATGCGGTCCTCTGCTTGTAAGGTGGCCCGGGCGGCCATGCCAGGAAGACGCTCTCCGTCTCGAATTAGCCCCAAAATCTGCACGCCGGCCTCGTCGGCCTGGTTGTCGAGCAGTCGAAGCCGCTGGCCGACCACCTCCGCCTCGGCGGGCACCCGCAGCTCGACCAGATAGCTCTCAAGGTCTTCGATCGAGGAGGGCATGCTCGCTGAAGTGCGCTCCACAGGAATCAACCGCCAGCCAATGAGCGCCACATAGGCAATACCGACTGCGGCCACCACCAAACCCACCGGGGCAAAGTCGAACATGGTGTAAGGATCGCCCAGCGCTTCGCCGCGGAAGGTCGCGATCACGATATTGGGGGGTGTGCCGATCAAGGTGATCATCCCGCCCAGGATCGAGGCGAAAGAGAGGGGCATCAGCGTGAGCCCCGGGTTGCGCTGGGCTTTTTCCGAGGCCTGTAGGTCAATCGGCATGAGCAGCGCGAGGGCGGCAACGTTGTTCATCATGGCCGACAGCGCAGCCGATACGCCCGCCATCACGCCAATGTGTCGCCGGATACTGCGTGCGCCGTCCAAGATCGCCCCGGCCATCATCTCGATGGCACCGGAGAGGTAGAGCCCGCGGCTGATAATGAGCACCAGCGCAATGATGATGACCGCAGGGTGACCAAACCCGGCGAACACCTCGTCTGTTGGCACCAGCCCAAGCAGGTAGGCGATTAGCAGCGCGCCAAAAGCCACCAGATCGTAGCGATAGCGCCCCCAGATTAGGAACACAAACAGTGCGCCGATCAGCGCAAACAATATTCCTTGGTCAGATGTCACGGCGGTGGTCCTGGTCAGTCTGCAGCCGTAACCTGCCTCTCGAGCTCTTCATGAAAATGGCTCACGCGGCATTCGATCTCATTGAGCCAGCTGCCCTGAAAACCCTCGGAGTGCATGCCCCGCTGAGCATGTGCGAGCAACGACAGGTCCTGATCGATGGTGTCGGTCATGGTGGCCTTGCCGGCGATCACATCAGAATAATCAAAAGACTCCCATTGTGGCCGCCCGCTTTTGTCGGCAGTCTCGCTGCGCTTTTCCTTGAGATTGTCGGTGCCCTCCAGAAAACGTTGCTCGTCGCTGTTGGGGAAGCGTTCAAAAGAGAGCTTGTCCAAATAGCACAGGTTGGGGTCGGTGGCGTGGGGCCGCAGCCGCATCAGCCACAGCATCTCGGGTTGATAGGTGAGGATGGCGTTGGGGAACACGTTGGTCTGTATGACATCGGTGAGTTCTTCGTCCGTGAAGTTGGCGTAGTAGGGCTCGGTTTTTTCGAGCTCTCGCTTGGCGACCCTTACCGCCGCCTGAATCTCATCGACCTTGCCCTCGTATTGTGCGGGATCAAGACCAAAGGCCTCTAGCTGCATGGTCAGCAGGTCAGTGGGTTTATCCGGAGTCGAGAACAGCGAGTCGGTAGTGGCGCCCGGCACCCAAACCCGAGTGTGACCGCCCTCGTAGCACTCGCTCAGTGACTCGGTGCAATCTACAAAGCGCCGATGCTGCGGGTGCAGATAGTGCACGTGGTATAGCTCGCTGAAGTTATCGAGTACCGCCTTCCAGTTGCAGTTGATCGACACGGTCTGGTCCTGCACTAACGTGAGGTTGCCAAATTCATAGTGTTCCATGATCGGGAGCATGTCTTTCAAAAAGACATCGAGTGGCTCGGCGTCGGCATCAAGGTTAATCCAGTAAAAGCCCAGCGCTTCTTCGCAGCGTACCTTGGGCAGGCAAATGGTTTGCTCGGGCAGGCCCTCCTGAAAGCCTTCCTGATGCGGGGCATAGATCAGGTCGCCATCGGTGCCGTAGCGCCAGCTGTGGTAGGGGCAGCGGAAATTCTCGGTGTTGCCAGAGTGGTCATCGACCAGCCGCACGCCGCGGTGCTGGCACACGTTGTAAAAGGCCTGCACGGTGCCCGCGCCATCGCAGGTGAGCAGAATGCTCTCGGGACCCAGATCAAATACCACGTAGTCGCCGGGGTCGGTGAGGTCCGAGACGTGCACGGCGGCGATCCAGCTCTTGGCCCACACGGCTTGCCATTCACGGGCATACCAGTCGGCGCTGATATAGCGCTCCTTGGAGAAATTTTTGATCTGCCCGCTGTAGGCCTCGCGGCCTTGCTGGTTGAGTGGCTGTTTGGCGTTCATACCTGTGCCTCGGTGTCCTTGTCGTCTCAGTCAGTCACTGAGCAGGGTGGTGAACTGCTGTTCCAGCGTCGCCACCCCGGCCCCCACCAGAGACTCTACTGCAAGCGCGGCCTCATCGGGAAATATCGATGGTTTGCCGTCACACATGCCGCTCACGATGGTGGCGGCACTTTTCATGGCATCGGCGAGTGGCGCGGTGCTACCCGCGGTCATGTCGGTGGCGGTGGGGCCCGGATACACCCCAATGCACTGGATGTCCGGGTGTTTCAGCCGCAGTCCCTGAGTGGCGGCATGCAGCGCTGCCTTGCTCGTGCAATAGCCTTCGCAGCCGGGCACGCTGGCGAAGGCGGCCATCGAAATCATATTCACAATCATCGGTTGGCCACTCGCCCGTAGCCTCGGCAGCAGGGCATCAATGAGTGTGAGCGGGCGGTGCAGGTGCATGTCCATCATGGCCTCGAGGCTGGCCATTTCCTCGGCGGGGTCTGCCGCGGTAGGGATAAGGATGCCGGCGTTGTTGATAAGAACATCCAGCTCATCGATCGATGCCGCTGCCTTAGCCACCGACCCTGCATCCTGAATATCGAGCTGACACCAGTTGATGAGGGGGTCATCGAAGTCGCCCGGGGTTTTGCGGTAACCCGCGTGGATTATTTTCGGTGAGTACTGCAAGATCGTCTTGCAGAGCGCGGCCCCCAAGCCGCGATTGGCCCCGGTAATGAGTACCGCGCGATCCTTCAGATCAAACAGGGTCGGGGTCGGGGCCATATCAATGTGATCAACAATAAAAAGAGAGGCTTAAATGAAACAGTTTGCGAGCGGACATGCAATGCAGAGTGCCTGGGTAGTCGATGACCTCGACGCGGCGGTCGACGCCTGGCTCAAAGTAGGCATCGGGCCCTTCTTCTTTGTGGAGTACACCCCGGATCTGTTTGAGGACAGCACTTACCGGGGCAGTCCAAGCCCGATCTCAATGAAGATTGCGCTCGCGCAAGCAGGGGATATGCAAATTGAGCTCATTGAGCCCACAGGCGAGCAAGCAAACATATACCGAGACACAGTGCCTGAGGGCAAAACAGCCTTTCACCACCTTTGCTATTGGACTGACGATCTGGATGGCGAGATCGCCAGTTTGGCGGCTGAAGGCTACGAGCTAGCAGCGACCGGCACGGTAGCCGGCAGTGGCGCGACCTTCGCCTATGTCGACACCAGCCCGGTGCTGGGGCATATGACGGAGCTTCTCACTTACTCAGACGACATCAAGGGGCTCTTTGACATGGTGGCGGCGGCCTCCATCGACTGGGACGGTAGCGACCCGAAGCGCCAGTTGGGCTAGGAGGCAACCATGGCCTATACAGCAGAACAGCTCTCCGACCTGCAGTGCATCCGCGATGCCGCGCTGCGCTATTGCCGGGGCGTAGATCGCCTCGATGTCGAGCTGATGAAATCAGCCTACTGGGAGGGCGCCACCGACGATCACGGTGTGTTCGTGGGCGACGCCTGGGCGTTCTGCGAGATGTGCATGGAGGCGCACCTGCCTTGGCGCAGCACCAATCACTGTATTTTGAATCACGCCATTGAGCTCATCGATGCGCACACCGCTACCGGCGAGGTCTACAACGTGACCTATCTGTTTCAGGACGCCGAGCCGGTGCTCGACCTGTGGGTAGGCCGCTACCTCGACAAATACGAGAAGCGCGGCGATGAATGGCGCATTATCGAGCGGGTCTGTGTACATGAAGGCACGCACTCAGCACCGGTGAACGCCATGGAATTTGATACCAGCAATTTCCGTCAGGGGAGCTTTGACCGCCCCTCAGCCGGGCGACCAGTTGGGCCATGAGTGGGTGAGTAGCAGAGCCACAATTGGTCTGATCACGACAATGGTCGTGATGTGGCTGACCACCGCGTCAGGGGCACTCGCCGATACGCTGATTACCAATGCTCGCATTATCGATGGCACGGGATCGCCTGCGACGCTGGGTAGCGTGCGTCTCAGCGGTGACCGCATCACAGCATTGGGCGATTTAGCGCCCGATGGCGCAGATCACATCATCGATGCCAACGGTCTGGTGCTGGCACCGGGCTTTATCGATACCCACAGCCATTCAGACGGGTTGATCCTCGCCGAGCGTGACGCACTGGCCAAAATCACCCAAGGCATCACCACGGCAGTGGTCGGTCAGGACGGGGATTCTCCTTATCCATTGGCAAGTTTCTATGCGGCGCTCGAGGCCGCACCGGCCAAAATCAATGTTGCCGCCTACGCTGGCCACAACACCCTGCGTAACGAGGTCATGGGCGCGGACTTCAAACGTCCTGCAAGCAATGAAGAAATGAAGGCGATGTCTGCGCTGCTCGAGCAAGAGCTCGCGGCCGGCGCGGTGGGGCTTTCCACCGGATTGGAATATGAGCCGGGTATTCACAGTGAGATCCGCGAAGTGGTGCAACTCGCACAGCAGACCGCGGATGCG
>JAHEJH010000056.1 GCA_024638905.1 Luminiphilus sp. | reverse complement strand
GAAGTCCTCGATGTCAGCGATGCGCCGCTGCTGCTTGTCATACTGTGCCTGCTGCTGCGCCATCTGCTCGGCACGCTGTCGCTCATAGTCAGAGTAGCCACCGCGGTAAGCGGTAAGCGCTTGGCGGGCAATCTCCAGCGTGCGCTCGCAGGTGGCGTCGATAAAGTCGCGGTCGTGGGAGATCATCAGCAGCGTACCGCGATAGCCCTGCAGCCAGCTTTGCAGCCACAGCGTGGTGTCGAGGTCCAAGTGGTTGGTGGGCTCATCGAGCAGCATCAGGTCCGAAGGCGCCATCAACGCCCGGGCCAAATTCAGTCGAATGCGCCAGCCCCCGGAAAAGCTCGACATGGGGGCTTCCATTTTTTCTCGCTGAAACCCAAGCCCCAGCAATAGCTGCTCCGCGCGGCGCTCGGCGCTGTAACCGTCGAGCTCTTCCATGCGCTGGTGCAGCGTGGCCGATTGCTCATACTCCCCGGCTGCGTCGGCAGCGGCGAGATCCTGCAGCACCTGATAGAGCGCCTCATCCCCGGCAATCACATAGTCCCGCGCGGTGAGATCGCTGGTTTCGGTCTCTTGCGCCATATGCGAGATGCGCAGGCCTTTTAGACCGCGCATGTCCCCCGCATCGGCCTGAAGGTGATCAAGCAGCAGCGCAAACAGGCTCGATTTACCGCAGCCATTGCCGCCAATAAGGGCCAGTTTTTGGCCCGGCTGTAGCGTGGCTGACGCATCCGAAAACAGGAGCTTTTGGCCCCTGCGCAGAGCAATGTTCTCGAGAATAATCACTTCACTACCCTTGGCGTTCTCGCTGAATGCGCCACAGCTCAGCGTACTGACCGTTGGCTGCCAGCAGATCTTGGTGGGTGCCCTCTTCCACCACCGCGCCGTGCTCCATCACCACAATGCGGTCGGCATCCACCACGGTCGAGAGCCGGTGCGCAATCACCAGCGCCGTGTGCCGTCCGGCCAACGCGCGGAAGGCGCTCATCACCGCCTGCTCCGAGTGGCTGTCGAGGCTCGAGGTGGCCTCGTCAAACACCAGAATCGGAGCATCTTTTAACACCGCTCGGGCAATCGACACGCGCTGCCGCTCGCCTCCGGATAGCTTGAGCCCGCGCTCACCCACCACACTCTCAAGCCCATCGGGCAAACGCTCAATCACATCCCCCAAAAACGCGGCCTCTATTGCCTGCTCGACCTCGTCGTCCGTTGCAGTGGGTCTGCCGTAGCGGATGTTCTCGCGGAGCGTGTCGTTAAACAGCACGCAGTCCTGGGGCACCACCGCAATGGCGCGCCGCACTGAATCCAAACTCACCGAGCGAATGTCGGTGCCGTCGATCTCCACAGCGCCCTCGGTGGGGTCGTAAAAACGAAATAACAGTTTGCTTAAGGTGGATTTGCCCGCGCCGCTGGCACCCACCAGCGCCACGGTCTCGCCCCCGGCGATGGTCATATTGAACTGCTTGAGTACCGGGTTACCCGGCGCGTAGGCAAACCCCACATCGGCAAAGCAAATCTGACCTGCAGTAACCTCCAGGGCTTTGTCTGTGGGTGCAGGCTGTAGCGAAGGGGCTTCTTCCAATACCCCAAAAAGCCGCTCGATGTTCGCCATGGCACCTTTGATCTCCCGATACACAAAGCCCAGAAAACCCAGCGGCATAAAGAGCTGCAGCATGAACTGGTTGACCAAAATAAAATCGCCCAAGGTCATGGTGCCGGCATTTACCGATACCGCGGCCATACCCAGCATCAG
The DNA here is from genome assembly GCA_024638905.1 of Luminiphilus sp. Classification (GTDB taxonomy): domain Bacteria; phylum Pseudomonadota; class Gammaproteobacteria; order Pseudomonadales; family Halieaceae; genus Luminiphilus. Next base: position 5,059 of record JAHEJH010000056.1, on the reverse strand, counting down.
CGTTTGACTGGCGGCAATAATGACCGCTTGGCCCCCGTTTAGTGCGAACAGCGACAGGCGGTTTTTGCGCCGCGCCTGCTCCCACACGTCGAGCGAGACGTCGTAGCGCTCGGCCTCGTAGGTCTCGTTATTAAAGTACTTCACCGTCTCGTAGTTGAGCAGGCTGTCGACCGCACGGGTGTTGCTCTCGGAGTCGGCGGCATTCACCTCGCGCACATACTGGGTGCGCCAACGGGTCGCGCGAAACGAAAAGCTGCCGTACAAAAAAACCGACACCACAATCACGCCGGCGTATTCCGCCCCGTAGTTGATAAAGAGCAGTATCGCCACCATCGCAATTTCAAACAGCGTGGGCGCAATGTTGAAAATAAAGAACCGCAGCAAAAAGCTGATGCCATTGGTGCCGCGCTCAATGTCGCGTGCCAGCCCGCCGGTGCGTCGGTTCAGGTGGTAATCGATATCGAGGCTGTGTACGTGCCGAAAGGTTTGCAGGCCAATACTGTGCATGGCCTTTTCGGTGACCCGACCAAAGAGCGTGTCCCTCAGCTCCCCAAAGAGCGTGTTACTCAGCCGCGCCGCGCCGTAAGCGAGCACCAGCAGCAGGACCACTTGCAGCGCCAACTGGTCAGCATTGGTATCGAGGCCATCCACCAGTGCTTTCAACAAGAACGGAATGCACAGCAGCCCCGCCTTGGCAGCCAGTAGGCACAAAAGTGCGAGCCCCACCCGCTGCCGATTCGCCCCCAATATGGGCGAGAGCCGTTCCCACAGCTTACGGAGCAATAAAAAACTGCTCGTTGGGCTGTCTTCTGAGAATTGATGGCCTCGCATACCGCTCCATGCCAAGGGTGGGTGATCTATTCAGGGTTGTCTTACCCTCGGGTTGGGCATGACAGGCGCGCATTATGGCCGACTACCTCGCCGTGTGTGCGACTTGCCCAGCTTATTTCTTACACGGCCCGCATCATCGGCAGCGGCGAGTAGTGTCAGCACCTTGGGATGGCGATACCATAAGGCCATGGCTCTCCCCGACTACAGCTACCTCTACGACCACGCCAGCGAGCGCAAGGGCGGTGAAAAAGCCCTCAAAGCGTTGCTGCCCAAAGCCAAGAGCAAAGCCCACCTCAAAAAGTTGGGCTCTGACAGGTACCTGGCCGAGTTCACCCGCAAGATCTTTCAGTCGGGTTTTGTGTGGCGCGTGGTCGATAAAAAGTGGCCCCAGTTCGAAGAAGTATTCTGGGAGTTCGACGTGGAGCGGCTATTGATGATGCCCGACGACATGTTGGAGCGTAAGGCCAAGGACCCCGCCATCATCCGCAACTTCAACAAGGTGAAAACCGTGCGCGAGAACGCCGTGATGATTGATGACACCGAGCGGCGTGAGCAGCAGTCGTTTGGCGAATTCGTGGCCGGCTGGGCTGACGACGACGTGATTGGCCTGTGGTTGTATCTGAAAAAGCACGGCAGCCGACTCGGCGGTAATACCGGGCCCTTCGCCCTGCGCACACTGGGTGTGGATACCTTTTTACTCACTCAGGATGTCGAGGGCTTTTTGCGCAGCCATGACATTGTGGATTCAGGCATTACTAGCCAGCGCGCACTCAAAGCCGCGCAGGCCTACTTTAATGGTCTCCGCGAACAGAGCGGTAAGGGCCTTGCCGAGCTGAGTCGTCTGGTGTCGTTTTGTCATGGGCAGAACAGGACCCGCTGACAAAAACAAAAGACCCCACCTTTATGCAGGCAGCTGGTGCGCGCAAAAATTGGCTGTGCCTGACCGTTGTCCCGCACAAAACTGATTGTGATCGGGCTCAAATAGTGCTCGAATTCGCCACCGCATCGTTCACATTGTAGGAGCCAACCATGCTCTCTCTTCGCCCACTGAGTGCGCTCGTCACGGTCATCATCTTGACGGCCTGCGCCGAGCCCGCCCCACTCCCCAGCGCCATTGAGCAACTGGCCGATGAGTACCTCGAGGCGATGATGGAAGAAGACGCGCTGATGGGCACCTACTACGCCATAGAGGGCTCACGGCATGACCGCCTGCCCGACAACTCGCTCGCGGGACTGGCCGCCTGGCAACAAAAAGAAGACGCGTGGCTATCGGCGCTTGAAGGCATCCCAGCCCCCACCGAGATCGGCAGCCGCGACTGGGTGACATACGGACTTTTAAAAGAGCAGCTCCAGAGCTCAGTGGGCACGCGCCTCTGTCGCGATGAGCTGTGGGCGGCCAGCACCACCACCAGCTGGCACACCTGGATCCCGTTTGTGTTCGACATTCAGCCGCTGGAGACCCCTGACCTCAGAGCGCAGGCACTGACGCGCTTCGCGGCCATGGATACCTATATTGATAACGAGATCGACAACCTGCGCGAGGGCTTGCGGCTCGGCTATAGCGCCCCACGGGTGACCGCAGAGGCCGTGCCCAGTCAGGTGCGCTCGCTCATTGGCCCCGACAGCATCTTCTTGGGTCCTGCACTGCGTACCGATGACACCGCCTTTGCCGAGGCTGTGGAGCAGATCTATACCGAGCAAATTGCGCCGGCTTTAAGTCGGTTCGCTGACTTTATCGAGACCGAGTACCTTCCCCAGGCGCGCGAAACCCTGGCGGTGTCAGGCAACCCGAACGGCGAGGCCTGCTACCCCGCATTGGTGCGCGGCTTCGTCACCGTGGGCGTGCCGGCTGAGGAGATCCACACTGTGGGCCTCGAGCAGGTTGCGAAAATACGTAATGAGATTCAGGTCACGCTGAATGAGCACTTTGGTGGTGGTGACGTGTCGGAGTTTCTGCGTCGAGTGAACGAAGACCCCGCCTTTACCTTTGATACCGAAGAAGCCGTGCTCAAATACTCGACCGATGCATTAGATGCAGTGAAGGCCGCCATGCCCAAGGCATTTGGCGTATTGCCTAAAGCCGACGTGTTGGTCAAACCCTACCCCGAGTTTGCCGAGAGCGGCTCAGGGGAATACCACTCGTCGTCAGAAGACGGCTCGCGGCCGGGCATTTTCTATATTGCCGTGACTGACCCCACTGGCCGCTCTCGCTCTAATCAGTTGGCCACACTGCACCACGAGACCTTTCCCGGGCACCACCTGCAGGGCGCTATTGCGCTGGAGCTCGGCGACCAACAGCACCCGCTGGCACGCTATCTTTGGAACTCGGGCTACGGCGAGGGCTGGGCGCTTTACTCAGAGCGCCTTGCTGATGAGTTGGGGCTTTACCCCACCCCGCTGGATCGCATTGGCTTGTACTCAGACCAAATTGCCCGTGCGTCTCGCCTGGTCATGGACAGCGGCCTGCATACGCTGGGCTGGACCCGGCAACAGGCGGTGGACTACATGATGGCCAATTCGGGCTGGGCGCCTGTGGATATCCAAAACGAAATTGACCGTTACATCTCCTGGCCTGGCCAGGCCACCTCCTACATGCTCGGCATGCTAGAGATTCGCCGGTTGCGCACGCTGGCCGAGGATTCTCTAGGCGACAACTTTGATCTGCGCGGCTTCCATGACCGCGTGGTAGGAATGGGCAGCGTGACCTTGCCCATGCTCGAAGAATCGATCGAAGTGTGGATCGCCGAGCAGCAGTCTGGCAGCTAATTCGGGTCTGCTGGCACCGGCTGGCTGCGGGGTGGTAGTAACCACAGCTGGCCCAATTGCCTCAGGGACCGAGCCTGAAAAGAATCTTTGAATAATCGCACCCACTCAGCAAAGGCAATCCGCAATGGGTTGTAGGTGCTGATATTGGTAATGAGGCCATAGCGCACCCGCGCCACCTCGGGCTCGAAGGTGCCAAATAGTCGGTCCCACACAATGAACACGTTGCCATAGTTCCTGTCGACGTATTCGGGGTTAGAGCCATGGTGCGCGCGATGGTGCGACGGCGTGACCAACAGCCACTCCAGCGGCCCCCAAAGTTTTTTGACTACCTCGGTATGCGTCCAGAAACCATAAATGGTCGCCACGGCGCCGGCGCTGGCTACCAGTAGCGGGTGAAAACCCAGCAGCGGCAGCGGCCAGTAAAACAGCGCGCGGGTAAAGGGGCCGGTGGGTGATTGGCGCAGCGCGGTGCCCAAATTCATGTGCTCGCTCGAGTGATGCACGACGTGCGCACACCACATAAACCGCACCCGGTGTTGGGCTCGGTGATACCAATAAAAAACAAAGTCGATCACCACGAAGGTGAAGATCCAGCCCCATACCGTGTTGGGCACGTCAAACACACGAAACTGATAGAGAAAAAAGTGCAGGCCAATGAGCGCACCGCCGGTACCCAGGCGCACAACGCTGTTGATGCCGAGTTGCGACATCGAACCAGCAAAGTCTTTGAGTGCGTACACCCCGCCGCCCTGAAGCGAGGTGAAGACCACCTCTGCCAAGATCAGAAACGCAAAGACAGGCAGTGCCATGAAGATGAGATCCATGGCAGGAGTGTAACGAAGTTCCAGAGACAGTTTAGGTGGGCGTATGAATGACTTTTCGGCGACCGCTTTGTTGCGCCGTTGGGTTGGCGAACGCGCTAGTTTTTAAAACGCTTCCAGGTGCCACCGTACTGGTAGCTGTCGGGGCGCTCCGCCTTGAGGCGCTCGGTGCAGCGCCGGCAGAAAAATTTCCAGTTCTTAAGCCGATTGGACCGGCATCGATACAGGGTCGGCGTCTGGGCCGAGCAGGAGTCACAGGTTTTGGTTCTTTCTCGCACAGCTACAGCACTATTGGTTCAAGGGGTTAGTGTTTCAGGTCTCAGCCGGCAGTCGGCGTGGTAATGGTGACGTAGGGGGCCAGTAGCGCGGCGATAGCCTCATCCATATCGGCCTCAGATTCAAACTCTTCCCCGGCCATACCAAACAGGGCCATGAACATTGGCACGCCCTTTACCGATTTAACAAAGCTGAACTCAGACTCTGCTGTGTACAGGGCGCTCCAATAATGGCGCACCCGCGACCAGAAGGCGCCCGTCTCCTCCCAGTAATCATCACCGGCGCTAAAGTCATAATCTAGCAAGCGGTCGTAGCGGGACAGACCGGCTTCCCGCGCCAGATAGGCCTGCGAGCTCGCAGGTCGA